>DASZWQ010000206.1 GCA_035546535.1 Pirellulales bacterium
GAGGAACATCCAACGAGAACCAAACCGTCAACAGACGCTGCGGCCGCGCGAGACCCGTGAGGGGTCTCACGGGCCGCCAAGCCCAGTGACCCTACATCTTATCCAAGCCCAAAAACTGTCCAACAATTGGGGTCCACCTTATCCCGCGACGCTCACGTTTCTGGCGACGTAGATTTTGTGCGGTATTTGATTCGTCGACTTCTCTTCCATTCTGACATCCGACCGGATGTGGCTGCGGAGGTGGACCCAAAGGTTAATCCGGCAGCCTCTATCGCAGACCTGCGAGGTGTACTGAACGACGTCGATCGAGCTCAAAAGACGCCCCTGCCTTTGGCAACACCAAGCGCTATTCCGCACGTGCAACGTCTTGACGAAATGATTGTTGAGGGCGAACCGATTTCGGGAGAGGCTGCGACTCTACTTTATGAGGCGGCACAAGACGCGGCGGGATCTATCCTTTACACAAGAGCTTTGGGAGGCGATAGGCTGCAAACGCACGGCCGGCAGTTTCTCGAAGCTGGGAATCCGCGGTCGACTGCCGTATGGAAGGGTGCCATAAGAGAACTTGAGTCGTTTGATTTCATTGAAAGCGCCCGAACAAACTCAGGATTGGAAATCTATAACGTGACTGATCGCGGCTACGAGGCTGCGGATGAAATACGAAGCCAAATAGTTGCCTCAGGGACGAACTGAAGGAGTGGAGCAGCCTTTGAATCGTGGCGCGATGCAGACTGCGCGTTTTTTAGACGGTACGCCTTTGACCGGCGTCTGAGAAAGCGACCGCGAAAACTCAAGACGTCCGTGAACTCCTACATCGTCGAGCGTTCCAGCGAGCGCTTCGGCTTTTCGCTGGCGGCCTCGTAGTGCTCGCGCAAGAAGTCGGCGAACTCGGGTACGCTGATTTCGCTCGAGTCGACGAAGCGCAGCTTCACTAGGTCTTTATCCGGGCGCTCGGTCTGCAACTCGGGATTGCCGGCCAGGCCTGCAATGCGGCCGAGTGCAAATCGCCCCTTCGGCCCGGCCAACGACAGGTCGATGCCGGCTTGCCGCTTCGTATGGATCGTGGCCCACGGCTCGCCGCCGCCGGGCGGGCAGACGTGTACCACCTGCTGATTGTTCCACAGGAACTGACCGCCTTGCGCCGTTTCGGCCAATAGCTCACACAGGTCTTCGAGCACTTCCACTTCCCAGTCGATGCGTTTGCCGGGCGGGAAGCCTTTGCGCGACAGATGCCATTTCTGCCCGAGCACTTTCCAGGGCATGATGTCCTCGGGCCTTTGCTCGGCGCGCTGGGCGAATCGCTGGAAGCCGGCCACGGCTTCTTCCAGGAACTTCCAGAATTCCGGCCGGTCGATCTCGCGCATCCAGTGCACGCGCAACTGCACTTCCTGCCAGGGCCCGCGCAGGTTCTTGCACTTCACGCGCGGTTCGGAGCCGTAGACCGGCAGCTCGTGAATCTCATTCAGCGGCTTCAGATCGAGCCGCGCGACCAGGTCGTCGCGCTGGAACGATTTCTTGGCCACGCGGAATTTCAACTGCAACAGCCATTCTTCGCCGGTCACCGCGTGCAGGAACCAGCCGTCTGATTTTTTTTCGCCCGTGATTTCGACGATCGTCCGATTGTTCCAATTCGTCGGAGCAAATTGCCCCAGCTCCTGCACGCGATCGATGATGCGGGCCAGGATATTGCCGTCCCACCGGCACGGTTGGCCCGAGCGGCCGACGCGGTCGCGCGTGTGCCAGTTGCGGCCGTCAGTTTGCCAGGGCATCTGCGTTTCGCGGCCGATCTCGTTGATCTCCAGGTCCGCTTCGCGGCGCGCCTCTTGCGCGGCAAAGTCGAACATCTTGCGTTCGACGTGCGGACCGGCAGCAAGAACCGGCGCCAATGTCTCGCCGGTGTGCGATCGCAAAAACTCGCTTGCTGAGCGCGCTGCACGTTTTGATTTCGCCGGCGCCGCGGCCTCGGCATGGGCCACGACCTGCTCGGGCGTGCCGGCCACGACGACCCGGCCCCCCGATTCGCCCGCCTCGGGCCCCATGTCGATAATCCAGTCGGCGGTCTTGATCACGTCCAGATTGTGCTCGATCACGACCACGGTATTGCCCAGGTCCACCAGGCGGTTCAGCACGTCGAGCAGTCGGGCCAGATCGTCGAAGTGCAGACCGGTCGTCGGTTCGTCGAGCAGATAGAGCGTTTGTCCCGTGTCGGGTCGCGCGAGCTCGGCGGCCAGCTTCACGCGCTGCGCTTCGCCGCCCGAAAGCGTGGGCGCAGACTGCCCCAGCCTTAGATAGTCGAGCCCCACGTCGCACAGCGTTTCCAGCACGCGGCGAATCTTGGGGATGTTCTTGAACAGCTCCAAGGCCCGGCCGCACGGCATGTCGAGGACGTCAGAGATCGAGTGCCCATGAAACTGCACGGCCAGCGTTTCGGGGTTGTAGCGGCGTCCTCGGCATTCGTCGCATTCGACCCACACGTCGGGCAGGAAGTGCATCTCGATGCGCAGCTGGCCGTTGCCCTCGCATTTTTCGCAGCGACCGCCCGGCACGTTGAAGCTGAATCGCCGCGGCGTGTAGCCGCGCAACTTGGCGTCGGGCAGCTCGGCGTACAAAGCGCGGATCAATTCGAACACGCCTGTATAGGTTGCGGGGTTCGAGGTGGGAGTGTTCCCCAGCGGCTGCTGATCGACGCGAATGACCTTGTTGATCCTCTCGACGCCGCGAATGGCATCGTGCGGCGCCGCAAGATTCGTAGCCCGGTGCAACGTGCGGGCCAGCGAGTTGTAAAGCACATCTTCGACCAGAGAGCTCTTGCCGCTACCGCTGACGCCGGTGACGACGGTGAAAGCGCCCAGCGGTATGCGCACATCGACGCTGCGCAGATTGTTATGCCGGGCGCCGATCACTTCCAGCCAACCGCCGCCGGGCGGGAGCCAATCTTCGCCCTGCTCGGGGCGCGGTACAGGCGGCGCCGCGGTTTTTCGTGCGACCGCCTTTTGGGTTTTCGCATTGGCCGATTCTTTCGCCGCCGCGCGTTTGCTCTTGGCCTTGCCCGCGTTTTCCGTCGGAACCTCGGCGCGAATCGTCAGTCGGCGGTTCGTCGGGACCGGGATCGCCTTCTTGCCCGACAGGTAGGGGCCTGTGACCGACGTTTTGATCTGCGCGACCTTTTGCGGCGTGCCGCGGGCCACGATCTGCCCGCCGTGTTCGCCGGCGGCGGGGCCAAAGTCGAGCAGGCAATCGGCGCCCGCGATCACTTCGCGATCGTGCTCGACCAACAGGAGCGTGTTGCCCAGGTCGCGCAACCGTAAGAGCGCGCCGAGCAAGCGGAGATTATCGCGCGGGTGCAGGCCGATCGTCGGCTCGTCCAGCACGTACAACACGCCGGTCAGGCCGCTGCCAACCTGGCTGGCCAGGCGAATGCGCTGCGCCTCGCCGCCCGAGAGCGTGGGGGCCGGGCGATTGAGCGTCAGGTATTCGAGTCCGACGTCCACGAGGAATTGCAGTCGATTGCGAACCTCGCGCACCAACTCGCCGGCGATTTTGCGCTCCGTGGCGGTCGGCTTCCAACCGTTGAATTGTTCCAGCAGCTCGCCCAGCGGTTTGCGGCACACGTCGTCGATCGTTTCGCCGCGCAGCCGCACGGCCGCCGCATCGTCGCGCAACCGGCTGCCGCCGCAGGTCGAGCATTCGACATCATCGACCAGGTGGTCGAGCTTCGTGCGCATGCCGCTCGACAGGCGCGACGCTTCTTCGAGCGCCGGATAGAGCCCCTTGTATTGGAAGCGGAATAGCGGTCGATCCGCCGATTTCTTCGCGCCGGGCGCGGGCACGTTGATCCAATCCTCGCCCACCCCGTGCAGGACCATGCGCCGCTGTCGGGCGGGAAGCTGCTCGAACGGCACGTCGCTGGGCACGCCGGTGTGCTGCGACAGCGCGGCCAGCATCACTTGAAACAACTTGTTGTCGACGCCCGGCCACAGAGCGATGGCGCCCTCTTTGAGCGATAGCTTGGGATCGTGCAACAGGGCCGACGTGTTGGCGCCGGTTTGCGTTCCCAACCCTTCGCACACCGGACACCAGCCCAGCGAGCTATTGAAGGAGAAGCTGTGGGGCGTCAACTGCTCGAAGCTGCGGCCGCACTTGTCGCAGGCAAAGTGCTGGCTGAAGATCTCGGTGCGCCAGCGGCTCTCGGCCACGTCATCGACCGGAAACGCCACGTGCAGCACGCCGCGCCCCAGCGCCAGCGCACTTTCGATGCTGTCGGCGATGCGCGAACGCGCGTCGGGACGGACCGTGGCGCGATCGATAATCACTTCCACCGAGTGCTTGCGACGCCGGTCGATCGTCGGGGGCTCGTCGATCGGGTAGGTCTTTCCGTCGACGCGCATGCGCTGGTAACCGGCGGCGCGAATCTCTTCCCACAGCGACTCGTATTTGTCTCCGACGTGGATTTCCAGCGGTGCCATCAAGTACAACCTGGTGCCGGCCGGATGGGCCATCACTTTGTCGATGATCTCGTCCGCGGTCTGCGTGCCGATCGGAATTTCGCAATCGGGGCAGTGCGGCTGGCCGAGCCGCGCGAACAGGATGCGCAGGAAGTCGTAAATCTCGGTCACCGTGCCCACGGTCGAGCGGGGCGTGTGGCCGAGATTCTTTTGCTCGATGGCGATGGCCGGCGACAGCCCTTCGATATGCTCGAGCTGCGGCTTTTGCATCTGGCCGACGAACTGTCGGGCGTAGGAGCTGAGGCTTTCGACGTAGCGGCGCTGCCCTTCGGCATAGATGGTGTCCATGGCCAGCGAACTTTTGCCGCTGCCGCTGGGGCCGCAGCAGACCGTCATGGCGTCGCGCGGAATCTCGACGTCGACCTCCTTCAGGTTGTGCTGCTTGGCGCCGCGCACCTTGATGGCCGTGGCCGATTCGAGCGGTGGACGTTTCGCGGCGCCGTTGCCCGAAAGGTCGAACGGCTGATCGGAACGCGCCAATACGGGTTTGAGCGCTCGCCCGGTATACGACTCCTTGACTTTGGCGACTTCCTCGGGCGTTCCTACGGCGACGACCTGACCACCGCCGGCGCCCCCTTCGGGCCCCATGTCGATGATCCAATCCGCGGTCTTCACGACGTCGAGGTTGTGCTCCACGACCAGCACGGTGTTGCCGGCGTCGGCAAAGTCGTGCAGCACCTTGAGCAGCATGTGGATGTCGGCGAAGTGCAGCCCGGTCGTCGGCTCGTCGAGCAGATAAAGCGTGCGGCCGGTGCTTTTCTTCACCAGCTCGCGGGCGAGCTTGATGCGCTGCGCCTCGCCGCCGGAGAGTGTCGGCGAGGGCTGGCCCAGCTTCACGTAATCGAGCCCCACGTCGTGCAGCGTCTGCAATTTATGCCGCACGGCGGGGATGTTCTCGAAGTGCGCGAGCGCCTGCTGCACGTCCATCTCCAGCACGTCGGCGATCGACTTGCCCTTGAAGCGAATCTGCAGCGTCTCGCGATTGAAGCGATGCCCCTGGCAGACGGGGCAGGTGACCCACACGTCGGCCAGGAAGTCCATTTCCAAACGGTTCGAGCCGTTTCCCTCGCACGCTTCGCAACGGCCCCCTTCGACGTTGAAACTGAAGCGGCCTTCCTTGTAGCCGCGCGTCTTCGCGTCGTGCATCTGCGTGTACAGCTTGCGAATATCGTCGAAGACCTTGATGTAGGTCGCGGGGTTCGAACGCGGCGTGCGGCCGATTGGCGATTGATCGATGGCGATCAGCTTGTCGAGCTTCTCGAGCCCTTCGATCGCTTTGTGCTTGCCGGGATCCCCTTCGCCGCCATTGAGGTCCCGGCGCAGGGCTTCGACGAGAATGTCGCTCACGAGCGAACTTTTGCCCGAGCCCGAGACTCCGGTGACGCAAACCAGCGTGCCGAGCGGAATCTCGACGTCGACGTTCTTGAGATTGTTGTGTTCGGCGCCGAGGATCTTCAGCCAGTCCTGGCCCGGGGGGCGGCGTTTCGCGGGAATTTCGATCTTCAGCTTGCCGGAAAGATACTGCCCGGTCAGGCTGCGCGGCTCGGCGGCGATCTTCTTTGGCGGCCCGATGGCCACGACTTCGCCGCCGCGCACGCCGGGGCCGGGGCCGAAATCGATGATCGTATCGGCGGCGAGCATCGTTTCTTCGTCATGCTCGACCACGACCACCGTGTTACCCAAATCGCGCAGCTGCGCGAGCGTGGCCAGCAGCCGATCGTTGTCGCGCGGGTGCAGGCCGATCGAGGGCTCGTCGAGGATGTACAGCACGCCCACCAGGCCGCAGCCGATCTGCCCGGCCAGGCGGATGCGCTGCGATTCTCCGCCCGACAGCGTCGGCGCCGTGCGTGCCAGGGTGAGATAATCGAGCCCGACGTTGAGCAGGAAGCCCAAGCGGCCGCGAATCTCTTTCAAGACCTCAGCGGCGATCAGCGCGCGGGTGTCGTCGAGCGCGAGATCGCTGAAGAAATCGGATGCTTCGGCAATGCTCAGCGCGCAGACCTCGGTCAGCGAACGCGCGGGGTGATCGGCAAAGCGCGGATGCCGCGTGGCCAAGGTCACGGTGCGCGCCTGCTCGTTCAGCCGAGCGCCGGCACAGGCCACGCAGCCGACGACGCGCATGTATTTTTCCAATTGCCGGCGCTGCATGCCGCTCTGGCTGCTGCGGTATTTCGACAAGAGTTCGGGAATGACGCCCGTGTACTTGCCGCCATATTTGTGATTCCCCGGTCCGTGCCGCCACGTGAACGTGACGTGCAAGTCGCCGGTACCCCACAGCAGTTGCTTGGCGATCGCGGGGTCGAGATATTCCCACGGCGTGTCGAGAATCTGACCTTCGGCCAGGCCGAGTTGATGTTCGAGCGTTTCAGCGACGCCGGCAAAAATGTGCCGCCGCCAGCGCCCCAGGTCGCGCCACGGGCCGATCAGCTCGACCGCCCCCTGTTTGAACGACTTGCCACGATCGGGAATCAAGCGATCGGGATCAAACGTGTAGACCTCGCCCAACCCATCGCACGAGGTACACATCCCTTGCGGGCTGTTGAAGCTGAAGAGTTGCGGGCTGGGGGGCTCGAAGCTGATTCCGCAATGCGTGCAGGCGTAATGCGCCGACAGATAAATGTCTTCGCCGGCCGGCGCCGTTGGTTCGGCCGCCGTTCGTTTGCGGCGCGTCGCACGCGCGGTCGCGGCTTCTTCCGCGGCCTCGTCATCCAGCTCGGGCATGGGTGCCGCGGCGGCGCCTTCCGCCGGCTCGACCGCCACGACCATGTTGCCCCCACCGAGCTTTAGCGCCAGTTCCACGGCTTCGGCCAATCGAGCTCGCCCCTCGGGCGAGGCGGTGAGCCGGTCGATGACGACTTCGATATTGTGCCGCATCTGCCGGTCGAGCCGCAGATCGTCCGACAAGGGGACGATGCGTCCATCGACGCGGGCGCGCACGAAGCCTTGCTTGATCAGATCGACGAACAGGTCGCGGTATTCCCCTTTTTGCCCGCGTATCAGCGGCGCGAGCACGGCGAACTTGGTTCCCTTCGCGAGCGCGCCGATGCGGCCCAGGATCTGCTCGCGCGTCTGGGCCGTGATCGGTCGGGCGCATTTCGGGCAGTGCCCCAAGCCGGTGCGGGCGTAGAGGACGCGCAGGTAGTCGTAGATTTCGGTGATCGTGCCGACGGTCGAGCGCGGGTTTTGCCCCGACGATTTTTGCGAGATGGAAATCGACGGGCTGAGGCCCGAGATCGATTCCACGTCGGGCTTCGGCATCTGGCCGAGAAACTGCCGGGCGAAGCTCGACAGGCTCTCGATGTAGCGGCGCTGCCCCTCGGCATACAGGGTGTCGAAGGCGAGCGAGCTTTTGCCCGACCCGCTGACGCCCGTCAAGCAGATGAGACGATTTCTGGGAAGCGTGAGGTCGATCGAGCGGAGGTTATGCTCGCGCGCGCCTCGAATGACGATGTCAGCAGCGGCCATGCAACACTTCGGCGAGGGAAGAGGTCAATCCGTTGGCGCACGACCGCCGTCCCCGTTGCGTTCAGAACCCCTCCGTTGAGCAGAGGGCAAATTCCGAACCCCTCTCCCTTCGGGAGAGGGCAGGGTGAGGGGACAGGTCGATGCACTCGCGGCCGTGGGTCAAGGTTTCCGTAGGGCGCACGCCGGGCCAAAAGCGACAGCACGGCCGCCAAAATGCCAGCAAACGCCGGACCCTGGATTGTAGGAGACGGACGTACAGGTGGGCAAGGCGGGGCGGTTCCGAAATCGATGCACGCGGGGATCTAGTTAATCGAATGGACCAACGCCCTGCACGAAAGGAACGCCAAACGCCGTGGTCGCTGCCGCGACAACCGTGGGACTCGTGCCAACGAGGACGCCAAGAAACGCCTGTACTTGCTTCGCCGACGGAACAAACCGATTCAGCCGAGGAATCAAGGTGTGAGTGTATTGTTCCATCAAGTCATTCGCAGACTTTTCTGTTTTGGCGTTCGGCGTTGAATGTCCGTTTTTCGCGACCAGGCGTCAGGATGAGCCGCATTCGAGGACTCGCACTTTGCGCGCAAGATCGTTAGCGGTGAACAGGCTGCCCAGCGCGTTTTTGAACCCCCTCCCCGCCCCCTCATTCGCAGGGAGAGGGATTCGACCAACGCGGCCGCGGACTTGATCGCTCGTTATCGGATCGGCAGCGATTGGCCAGCGGCTTACCGTCGGCGTCGCCAGGCGAACAAGGCGAAGCCACCAAGCGCCGCCAGTACGATCGTCGACGGTTCGGGAGTGTTCACGTCCGAGCGCACGCCGACAGTCCAGGGGAATTGCGTCGGCACTAGAAATGGTGTCAGGTTTTGCATCTGTCCTGTCTCGACCAGCGGAGTGAACGGCGTGCCATTGGCCTGCATGCCAGCGATGATTTGTTGCAACTCCGGATCTCCGTCGGATACGAGCGTGACCTGCAAGGGAGCTTGCACTTGATTGGCAAGCGTTGAGATCACTACGTCGCTGACCGTAAGTTGGGCTCCGGTCGCCTTGTCGATGATCGTGATGGGGATCTCACCCGGGTCGAGCGGTTCGTTCGCCGGCTCCGTCAGTATTACGATGCTCGCGCCGGGCACGGTGGCGGCCGCCACCGGAGGAAGCGGGGCCACGGCCCCGGGGCTCCAGGTTAACGAGTTTTCGACGGCGCCGGGACCCGACTCCGCAATAAGTTGGTCGAATATCGGCACGCCAAGATCCGTGATCAGCAGTTCGTCGCTCGGTAACGCATCTTGCCCGTAAGCATTGCCGCCGAAGGCCACGAAATAGATGCTGACAACAACAGCGCCGAGTGTCGAGATCGTCTTCATTACTTGGCTCCTTTGCCATGAGTGGTGCAGCGCCAGCCGAGACGCGCGCAAACGACCTACGCGGATACCGACAAGCGTGCGAATGAACCCGAACAGACGTCGAAACTGGAGCGAGCCGAAGAGTAGAAAGCGCGATCCAAGTTCGCCGTTAGGCGACGCCGCGCAACCGGCTGCAGAAAACGCTCATTAGCGTGCCCCCGACACGGACCAAATCAAAGCACGTGCATTAGCTTTATCATCCTTAAGGGACTCTAGTTGCCTCTCCTTAGCGCGGAGCATACCGAGGCCAAACGGCGGCGTCCGGAAAATTCCGCTGCAAACGCCGAAAATCTGGATCGAGGTTTTGTTACACGCTTGCGCGCGGTGTTTGATTCGTATCACTTGCCACGCCATTCGGGGGCCGCGACCATGTCCGCCGGCTTGCCTCTAGCTACAACTGGCCGGCGCGTCGAGCAGGAACAGTATCTCGAACGGCTGGTTGTCCTGCGCGCCGGTGATCACCTTGTACGGCAGCGGTTGGCTTTGGCTGTAGACCTTCCGGTCCTCGATCTTTGGATGCGCCTTTTCGCCCAGCTCGCGGGCAATTCCGGCGAAGTCGAACTCGGAGTCGACTGCCCCTCCGTCGGTCGTCACGACGTGCACCGTCGTGAACCAGCTACCGTCTGCCAATTCGCTGTAGATGGGATGGAAGCTCAATTCCACGCCGGGCGGCTTGGCACGATCGATCGCGCGTTCCAGCGTTGCGATGATGTCGGGATGCGTGTTGGCCATGGGCTCGATCCTGGTGGGCAGAGGCTATTCGATTGGGCACCACAAATATAGGTCATGGGCGAAGTGAGGCAGGTCGCGGCGGCCTGCGGTGACAGCCGCTGCAAGGGCCGGGTATACTGCGGCCCTACAGCGTCGGCCCGCGGGCCGAACTCATCCCTCAACCATCACACCTGCCAGCTTTCGCCATGCATAACGCCATTACTTTTATCCGTACGCACGTGTTGCCATCTCGAAAGAATTCGCCACTGAGGCTGCCGACTGGCGCGATGACCGCGATTGCGATCGTGGGGCTCTTCGGCACGACGACGGCATCAATAACTCAGGCGGCAGAATTCAAAGCGCCTGTCGGCAAAGACGCCAAGAGCGACTGGCCGTGGTGGCGCGGCCCGGCGAGCAACGGTGTGGCCAGCGCCGATCAGCGACCACCGATGACGTGGAGCGAGACCGAGAACGTGTTGTGGAAAGCCAAGGTGCCGGGGCGCGGTCACGCTTCGCCCACGGTTTGCGGCGAGCGCGTGTTCCTGGCCACGGCTGACGAGACGCAGGAAGTGCAATCGGTCGTGTGCTACGACCGCCGCACGGGACGCGAGCTGTGGAAGGTTGACGTCCATTCGGGCCGGATGGATCATCACGGGCATAAGAAAAGCTCGCAAGCTTCGGCCACCATTGCCTGCGACGGCCAGCATGTGTTCGCCAACTTCCTGCACGACGGCGGCATCTACACCACGGCGCTCGACCTGTCGGGCAAGCAAGTGTGGCAAACCCGCGTGTCGAATTTCGTGACGCACCAGGGCTTTGGCTCTTCGCCAACGATCTACAAATCGCTGGTCCTGGTGGCGACTGACAACAAAGGGGGCGGTGTCGTGGCCGCGCTCGATCGAGAGACCGGCAAGGAAGTCTGGCGGCAAGAGCGGCCGAAGCAACCGAATTACACTTCGCCCGTTGTATTGAACGTGGCAGGGCGCGAGCAATTACTGCTGGCCGGTTGCGATCATATGTCGAGCTTCGACCCGGCGACCGGCAAGCCACTGTGGGAGGTCGAAGGCTCGACCACCGAATGCGTGGGCGCCATGGTCACCGACGGCGAGCTGGTCTTTGCCAGCGGCGGCTATCCCAAGAAGCTGACCGTGGCCGTGCGCGGCGACGGCTCGGACAAGATCGCTTGGGAAAACACCACGCAAACCTACGTCCCGTCGATGATCGTTCACGACGGGTATCTGTACACCGTTACCGACGCGGGCATTGTCTATTGCTGGAAATCCTCGACGGGCGAAGAGCAATGGAAGACGCGCATCGGCGGCACCTTCAATGCGTCGCCCGTGCTGGTCGGAGACCTGCTGTTCGCCACCGATCAGGAAGGCAAGACGACGATCTTCAAGGCCAACCCGGCCGCTTATGAACCGGTGGGCCAGAACCAACTGGGCGAAGACGTGTACGCCACGCCGGTGTTTGTCGATGGGCAGATCTTCATGCGCGTGGCACACGGCAGCAACGAATCGCGTCAGGAGTGGCTGTATTGCATCGGGGCGAAGAAGCCGTAGGGGCCCTCGCTCCTATGTTCGCGTACGGGCAACAAAGAACGAGTGCCATGCTTTTTCGCCGGAGGCGAATAAGCATGCCCCCGGGAACGGGCCAGACATCGCGGCACCGCCGCGTTAGCTGCATCGCCACGCCGGATTCGGTCCGGCACCTGTCTTTACTTCACATGCTTATTCGCCCGTGGCGAGAAAGCATGGCATACGCGTGATG
>DASZWQ010000207.1 GCA_035546535.1 Pirellulales bacterium
GTCGGCGCGCGGCTAGTCCGCGCGCCGTGACGCCAATCGGATTGCCCGCGCGCCGACCGTTGGCATGCGGCTTGCAACAAGCCCGCTCGAGGGGGGACCGCCTTGCGTGAGTCCCCTAAGGAAACCGTTCACAGGAGCAGAATCGCCATGAGGATCTTACCCCCTGCAATCGTTGCAGCCGTATTATCTGTGCTACTTTCCGCCAGCACGGGGTGCAAAGACAAACGCATCGATCGCGCGCCCGAGCCAGGTCGCGAAGTCACGGTCGAAGCTCCAGGCACGGAGGTTCATATTGACCGTCAGCCTGCGATTCCCGTCACTCCCCGCCCCGCTGAAGGGGTGGACGTAAATGTGGGACCTGGCGGAGTCCAAGTCGATGTCGAGGGAACACCGCTACGGGATCGATTACGGGAGAAGCGTGCACAGGCACAGCCGTAGAGGTGTCCGCTACGCAGCAGAACTGAGTCTCCTCGCTTTTTGATCTTACAGGACGCGCTGGCGCCGTCGCCGATACGCTGGGCTATTTGGCAGGAGATAAACGCATGTCGCATGAATTTGTTGTGGAAGATTGCAGCCTGGTGCGCTGCGCGACTGGTCGCGCTTGCTACAACTTGCGCGAACTGCTGGACGCCATGCGTTCGATGCACACCATGGTGCTCGAGCACCATCTGATGCGCTGCGCCCTGGAAGACCATTTCGAATTGTACGAGTTCCCCAATGACCTGGCCCGCTGGTGTTGGGACGCCCTTGGCGATCGGGAACTGGCGGAGGAGCTGGCGCTTTTGAATCCCTACGCCCGTCAGAGCATCGAAGGGGCCCGCGCAGAAGTGGTCGACGTGTTGGAGGACCATTTGTGGGCGCTGGAGCGGGTTCCCTGGTGCCGGCCCGGTCTGGAACTCCACCTGGTCGAGTCGCGGCTCGTAGCCTTTGACACAGGGGAACGGTTTTCGACGCTCGCCGGGCTGGTCGAGGCACTCCCGCGCATGTCGCGGCGTTCGCTCTTCTACCACGTTCACGAGGCTTATCGCCGTAAGAACGTCGACGATTTTTCGACTTGGCTCGCGAAGATCGAAGCCCCGGAGGAACTGGTCCACCGCGTGCGGAAAATCGACTTCTATTTCCTCAACCTCAACCAATTGCGCGAGCAGTTGCTGGAACATCTGTGCGCGTTTCTCGCGGAGCCGAAGGCGATCCTGGGAGGTGCCGCATGAGCCTGTTGACTCGCTACGAAGAAGTCGTCGGGCGCTATGAAATCGAGCGCTTGCGGCGGCTTGGTTCGCGCCTGGCCGGCAAGCGGATCGTGCATGTCAATTCGACGCGCCAGGGGGGCGGCGTCGCCGAGATTCTCGGCTGGATGATTCCCCTGATGGTCGAGCTGGGAATCGACACCCGCTGGGAAGTCCTGCAGGGAACGGCTGATTTCTACCGGGTCACCAAAGCGTTTCACAACGGAATGCAAGGGCTGCCGGTCAACTTGCGAGCCGCCGATTACCAGTTGCACATGGACATCAACGAGGCGAATGCCCGACGGTTGGATCTGCAGGCTGACGTGGTATTCGTGCATGACCCACAGCCGATTTTTCTGCCGCACTTCACTCCGCCGGGCAAGGTAGGCCGCTGGGTATGGCGCTGCCATATCGATGCCTCGCGGCCGCATCGCGGTGTGTGGAAGCATTTGAGCCAGGCGGTCGTGGACTACGAGGCGACGATTTTCTCGATGGCTTCCTTCACACGCCCCATCCATCGGCCGATGTTCCTCATTCCTCCGTCGATCGATCCTTTGGCCGTCAAGAATCTGCCGATGGATGACGCCGAGCGTATCGCCATCCTGGAGCGGCTGGGAATCCATCCGGAACGTCCCATGCTGCTTCAAGTCTCGCGTTTCGACCGCTTCAAGGATCCACTGGGAGTCATCGAGGCGTTCCGGCTCGTCAAGCCTTCGCATCCGGAGTTGCAATTGGTGCTGGTAGGCGGCCCGGCTGATGACGATCCCGAAGGGGCCGAAGTCCTGGCCGAGGTCATGGACCGAGCCGGCGACGATCCCGACTTGCACGTACTCTTGTTGCCGCCCGATTCGCATCGGGAAATCAACGCGCTGCAGCGGTCGGCAATCATCGTTCTGCAGAAATCGCTGAAAGAGGGTTTTGGTCTCACCGTCACCGAAGCTTTGTGGAAAGGCAAGCCCGTGATCGGCGGGGCCTCGGGCGGAATCGCCTTGCAAGTCCACGATTATCAGACCGGTTTCCTCGTCCACTCACCGGCCGGCGCCGCCTACCGCATCCGCTATCTGCTGCGCTACAACGACAAGCGGATGCGGATGGGGGACGTTGGCCACGAGTTCGTGCGCGAAAACTTTTTGCTGACGCGACATTTGCGCGACTATTTCTCGATGCTGCTCTGGCTCGATCATCCGGGCAGCGACGTAATCGCGGCATGAACCTGGCAGCGTATGTTCGGGAGGCGGAGCCCCATGGGCCGGCATGATTGCAGTTCGCGGCGAAGGCCAGTGAACGGTTCAGACTCGCGCCAGCACGGCGACGGGGAAGTCCTCGCATAATTCCGCCACGCGTAGGGCGCTGTGGGATTCGCGTAGGACGTCCGTAAGCACATCCTGGAAAGTCCCCACGATGTCGCTGGGAAGCTCGACGGTCGTATTTCCCCAAACGGCGGAGCCGCAGGGAACAAGCGGCGACACATCGTAATTGCTGTCGAGGCCGATCAGCCGAGCCACAAGTCGCGGCACGACGATAATTACACCTTGCGAAGAATCCGGCGAATTCTCCTCTGCCAACCGGGCGAACGCCACCACATGCTCGGCCTTTTCGCCCGCCACATGTAGCGGCACGTAGCGATGCGAAGAGGCAAAGAGTTGAGCGAAGCGCCGCCGCGTGTCCAGCAATCGCCAGGTGACGAAAAGCTTTGTGCGCGGATCGGCCAGATTCGAGGTCAGCTCGCGGGCCGTGGCGCGCAGACCCGCTTCCTGAACCATGCACTCCAATTCACTCAATAATCGTCCGTGCGCCGAGAAATCGACGGGCACGCGATTATCGGGGTCGACCAGGCGAAACGCCCAGCATTCCTGCCCTTGATAAATGTCGGGAAAACCTGGTGATGTTAGCCGCAGTACCAACTCGGCCAGCGCATTCACCAACCCGAGGGTCGCCACTGGCCTTTGCCAGGCCCGCAAATCGGCAAGGAAGCGATTTTCTTTGCGGGTGTCCAACACCGTGGTCACAAAATCGCGCATGGCCCGATCGTACGGCTGATTCGGGTTGATCCAACTGGTGCGCTCCTTGGCTTCATGGCCGGCTTTGTCCATGTATTGGCACATGCGCTCGGTCAGAACCTGCCGCTCATACTCGTCGTTAAGGGGCCAGATGCCGACCAGGCTCTGATAGAAGTGATATTCGTCTCTCCGGCTGGGAGCCGGTTGTCCATCGATCTCGCTGCGGCGGCGGCGATTCAATCGCATCCAGCGCTGTACCGCCGCGCGCCACAAGCGAGGAACTTCGGCCAGTACGTTCAAGCGTGCCCGCACGTCCTCGCTTCGCTTCGTATCATGCGTCGACGAACCGAGCATGGCGTGCGCGTAATGTCTGGCTCGCTGCTGGTTCCAGTCGTGGAACTCTGCTGGCCTTACCACCGGCGTTTCGGGCCTGTTGCCGACTTCATTCACCGACAAGAGCGGCCCATAGAGGTAAAACGCGGTATCTTCGATCCCCTTGGCCATGACGGGACTAGTGACCTGCTGAAACCGACCGGCGAACAGCTCGCGCTGGTGAATCGCTTCGGGACTCAAGCCCGTCGGATGCTCCAGTAGCAGGACATCGCACACGAAATCGAACACACTGGCGTCAATCGCCGGATTGCGTCGCTTGGCCATGGCGGCGGCCATGGCGACGAAATGCCGGTCCCGATCCGAAACTCCCCAGGGACCGGGATAGATCCGATAAACGGGAAAGCACACCAGGATTTCGCGCAAGGCCAGCCGCAGCATGTTCAGCGTGAAGTCGCGCGTCCGACGATGCTGCTCGGAGATGCGATTCAGGCGATGCGCCAGCATCTGCAACTCGCCCGCCATCGCCACGCTCAGGATCAGCTTTTTGCTGTCTTGCGCGACCTTTTCGAAAGGCGTCGGATCGTTGATAACCCGGGCGTAATCGCGCTTGAGCTGCCGCCAACCATCGTCGGGCAGAAACAATCCGTCGCTCATTTGCAAAAAATCGTATCCGGTCGTGCCGGCGACAGGCCACGTTTCGGGCAGGGGCTCGTGCGGCCCCAATATCTTTTCCACGACCACGAACAGCGGAATGTCGCCGTTCCCACCGGCGGTGGACGGGGAAACTTGGATCGGTTCGCCCACCAAATCCGCTTCGGACGGAAGCTCGGCCGTCGGTCCAAGGATCGCGCGCCAATCTTCACCACGCGGAGCCGGAATGCCGAGTTGCTGACATACGGCAAGAATGACCGGCACGCTGGTCTCCGGTCCGCTGCCGAGCGGCGCCGAGGGGGGCTTTGGCGCTGATGGGCTAGCGCCATTGCTCGGTGGTGGCTTGCTCGCGTTGCTGGCATGCACGCTCGCTAGAGGTTCGCCCGTTTCGTTGATCGCGCACTGAATCAACTCTGCCAGGTAACTCCACTGCAATCGCCACAAGTATTGTTCGGGCGCGTAAAGCCCGTCGATGTGGTCGATTCGTAATCCGGCGGCCGAACCTTCGGCTAGCAGGCGCATGACCAGGCGGTGGGTTTGATAGAACGCGTCGGGGTCCTCGATGCACAGCGCGGCGAGCTCATTGATGTCGAAAAAACGCCGATAGTTGACTTCGTCCCCGGCCGCCTTCCAGTTGCAGAGCCGGTAAACCTGTGCCGCGCACAACTGATCGAGCGCATCGTAGCTCGTCGGATTGCCGGCCATGCCGTTGATGCGACGAATGTTTCGATCGATGAAATCATGCACGGCAGGACAGCGATCTGCCAATTCGCGCAGCCGCCGTTTGATCACTTGCTTGTCGCGCTGCCGCTCGACCACTGCATCCGGATCGATCGTGGTCCGCGGCGGCAGATGATCAAGGGCTGTGAGAATGTTTTCATACTCGGCCAAAGTGTCGGGTTCATCGACTAAAGCCCCGCGCAACTCGTCAAGGTTTTGCGCAAGAACCAAGGGCGCCGTCTTAGGATCCAACGGCAGCCAACGATCGAAATAACGCAAGAACAGCCCGCCCGACTCATAGGCAACGGTCAATTCGCCGGACTCGAGCGAGTCGCCATATTGCCGGCCCAGCACGGGCAACAACACATGACCGTCGAGCTCTTGTCTTCCCGGTTGCCAATCGATGTCGAAGAATTTGGCGTATGGCGAGCTGGGCCCATTCTCGAGAATATCCGTCCACCACAGATTCTCGG
This sequence comes from Pirellulales bacterium, assembly GCA_035546535.1. Classification (NCBI taxonomy): domain Bacteria; kingdom Pseudomonadati; phylum Planctomycetota; class Planctomycetia; order Pirellulales; species Pirellulales bacterium. Next base: position 5,404 of record DASZWQ010000207.1, read on the forward strand.
CGTGCGTGCTCATATGATTGGGCACGACGTCCAGAAGCACCCCCATTTCGAACGTTCGCAACGCTGCCTGGAATTCGTCCCAACCTGTCCCGCCCCCCAACGCCGGGTCGAACTCTTGGTGATTGCACACGTCGTATCCGTGTGTGCTGCCCGGCCGCGCGTGCCAGACCGGCGAAGCGTAGACGTGCGAAATGCCGAGGGCATGCAGGTAGGGAACGACGGCAGCCGCATCCCGAAAACCGCATCCGTTGTGAAACTGGAGGCGGTACGTGGCGCGCGGCACGGCTTTCCGACGCTTAACAAGTTCGAGGACTCGCTCTGCAATCTGGTCGATGCGTGCATTGCTCCGCGGTGCGCCGACCTCTTCCTCGAAGGTCCCGGCCGCCGATGTCTCGAGGCGCGACAATGCTTCCGCGTCGCTAGAACCGCGCGATACCACGACAGAATCAATCTGATTCATGTTTACTGCCATTTAATGAATGGATTTCGCTGTGGTTCGCCAACGGCCGCACCGGACACAATCTGACCAGCGCTCTCGATTCGTTACAAAAAAAGCCTCGGCAGCGCGCAGCACGTGATCCTCATCGGGCAATTGGCACGCCGGGAAATCAGTACTTCCTCGATAAAGACGCAATACGAATGCCAAAATGACTTGCTCGCTCCCTGATCGGGGTAACCGCTGAGCCTGCGCGACCTCTCGGCGTGGCATACGTTTTGCGTCCGAGAGTGTGAAAGTTCGCTCAGACGGGGCAAACATCCTTGGCCCTCACGATGGAGCGCGAAGGCCGGAGGTAAGCGCAATGCCGAACGTGCTTGTGGTTGACGACGACCGCGCCGTCTTGCACATGGTCAGCCAGGCGTTTCGCGATTCACCGATTTCGGTGCTCACGGCGCAAACTGCTGAGCAGGCCCTGGCGCTGCTTGATCAACACCCGGACGTCGTGCTGTTGGACATCGTATTACGCGATTGCTCAGGGCTGGACCTGGTCCATAAGATTCGAGCTCGCGACGCGAAGCTGCCTGTCATCTTCATCACGGCCCGTGGCTCGAGCGACACGGCAATCGAAGCCATGAAGCTGGGCGCGTACGACTATTTGCTAAAGCCCCTGCATCTTCCCAAGTTGCGCGAGCTGGTCGATCGAGCCCTCAAGATTCGCAATTTGATGCAGGTTCCCGTGGAGTTGGAATTGGGCGATTCCAGCACTCCTGGTGGCGATGAGTTAATCGGCCGCAGCCCGCACATGCAGGAAGTTTTCAAGGCCATTGGCCGCGTTGCCCCGCAGGACGTCACCGTGCTGATTCACGGCGAGAGCGGGACTGGCAAGGAACTGGTGGCGCGGGCGATTTATCACCACGGCCGCCGAGCGGACAAACACTTCCTGGCGGTAAATTGCGCCGCGATTCCCGAAGCCCTGTTGGAAAGCGAGCTCTTCGGCCACGAAAAAGGCGCGTTCACCAGCGCCGATCAGCGCCGCATCGGCAAGTTCGAGCAGTGTTCGGGCGGGACGATTTTTCTCGACGAAGTGGGTGATATGTCGCCGCTCGTGCAGAGCAAGGTGTTGCGCGTGCTGCAGGAACAGCGCTTCGAGCGCGTGGGTGGCGGCGAGACGATTCAAACCGACGTGCGCATCATTGCCGCCACGAATCGTGATCTGAAGCATATGGCGCTCAACGGCAATTTTCGGGAAGACCTGTACTACCGCTTGAACGGGTTTTCCATCAAGTTGCCACCCCTGCGCGAACGCGGCGAAGATGTGCAACTGCTGATTTCGCGTTTCGTGCAGCGATTCGCGAAAGAGGTGGGTAAAGAAGTGCGCGGCCTGTCGGACGACGCGCAGGAGATCCTGACCCGCTATCCCTGGCCAGGCAACGTGCGCGAGTTGCAGGCGGTTTTGCGGCAGGCTCTGTTGCAAACGACGGGCCCCTTGATACTGCCCGAGTTTTTGCCGGAGGACGTACGTTATTACCAGGATCGAGGAGCCAGCGCGCCGCAGCCGTCAAGTGGAATGCCGGCCAGCGATTTGCAGTCGTTCGTCGATCATCAATTGCAAAAGAGATCGCACGATTTGTACGCCGAGACGATCGCCATGGTCGATCGCTATGTCCTGGCGCGCGTGTTAAAGCACACGCGCGGCAACCAATCGCAAGCGGCCAAATTGCTGGGCATCACCCGCGGCAGCCTCCGGAACAAGCTGCGATCCTTGCACATCGCCGTGGATGCGATTGTAACGGTGGACGAAGACACACCACGGGAATATGCGGCGGAAATACCCGCAGCGTCCTGACTCTGGCACGAAATGTGCCCGTTATTAGCAACGGAAATACGGGATCGCATCCGGAGGAGGAGAACAATCATGTTTCGCAAAGGCATTCTGGCCATCGCCACGTTCGTCGCTTTAATCGTCGGATTCTCGGCTGACATGCCGTCCGCCCAGGCCCGCCCGTGGCGCGGCTATTACGGCGGATACGGCGGCTATGGTCGTCGCGCCGCGTATTATCGCGGCTATTATCGCCCCTACGGCTATTACGGTCCGCGCGCTTACGGTTATGGCGCCTACTATCGTCCGTATCGTTATTGGTGGTGAGCGACGAGAGCGCCCGAGACCTCCGAAGACGACCATTTGAGAATAGGGCTTGCGCGATGGGAGTCGCGCCCGCCGGCACTACCGAGCGTGGTGCAGCGCGGGGCGCGACTCACTTTTTTTGCAGAAGACTTTTTTTCGCGACTGGCCGCGCGCCCCGGATGCTTAACGCGACAGGGCGCAGGGCGTCAGCCATTCTGATTCGACGGGCACCGTCGATTTTCGTTTTGCCACCCAGATTCCGTTGGCTCAAGCGAGTTGGCATGCGAAATGCAACTTCCTCCGTTGGCCAAGGAACGGAACTTCTTGGCCGAATCAAACGTCGCTGGTGGCGCCCGGATCAACGAACCGAAGGGGTGATGTATGGCTACCCTGCTGCTGATCGTCCTGGTCTTGCTAGTGATCGGTGCCGTGCCGGCCTGGCCGTACAACAACGGCTGGGGCTACTACCCATCGGGCAGCATCGGCGTGCTGGTGGCGATTGTATTGCTGCTCGCGTTGTTCGGGGCGATTCCCTGGAACTTCTATAACGCGTGGAACGTGCTGCTGTATTTGCATTACTCCGCGGCGCCGAAGGAAATGGGGGTTGCGCGGCGGCGCACACTAACCAAGGAGCGTGAATCATGAGACTCGTTCGACTGTTTTTCGTGTTGGCCCTCACGGGCGCGGCTCTCGTCGGCTGTGGCAAAGAAACTTCCGTCAAGAAGACAACGACGGTAACCACTCCTGAAGGGAAAACGACCGAAACGACCGAAACCACCGTGGATATGCACGGCAAGAATCCGCCTCCGGCACCGTAAACGCCCCGCCGCGGCAGCGTGCCTGGTCTTCACGGAAGAGGGCACGTTGCCGCGGCGTTTTCGTCTCAATCATTTACGGCGCCAATCCGAAGGAGACGCCATGATCCGCAAGCTCAGCAATGGCAGCTACCGGCTGTATTCGCGCAAGAAGGATCCGCATACCGGCAAACGTCGCAACCTCGGCACGTTTGGCAATCGGGCTGCGGCGGAGAAGCATGAACGTGAGGTGCAGTACTTCAAGCACCACTAAGTCGCGTGAGCCGCTCGAAAGTTGGCAGCGAGCCGTTCGCCCAGCACATCGACAATTCACGTACGGTGTGAACCGTGCGGTGTGGGCCATGAGAATTGCACAAGTCGCGCCGCTTTATGAAAGCGTTCCTCCCAAGCTCTACGGCGGCACCGAACGGGTGGTGTCGTTTCTCACCGAAGGGCTCGTGCGGCAAGGTCACGATGTAACCTTGTTCGCCAGCGGCGACTCAACAACCGCGGCCCGGCTCGTGCCGGTAACGCCTCATTCATTGCGGCTCGACGAGTCGTGCATTGATCGGCTGGCGCATCACGTCCTGATGGTGGAACAGGTCGTGAAGCGCTCCGGCGAATTCGACGTCATTCACTTTCATATCGACTATCTGCACTACCCGGTCTCGCGGCGGGCGAATGTTCCACAGGTAACAACACTGCACGGGCGCCTGGACATTCCGGACCTGGTGCCGCTGTATCGCGAATTCACAGATATGCCGGTCGTATCCATTTCCAATGACCAAAGGCGGCCTCTGCCCGATGCTGCCTGGCAGGCCACGATTCATCACGGCCTGCCCAGCGACCTTCTCGACTTCCACCCACACCCGGACGATTATCTGGCATTTTTGGGGCGCATTTCGAGAGAAAAACGTCCGGACCGCGCCATCGAGATTGCCAAGCGCGCCGGCATGCGGTTGAAAATCGCCGCCAAGGTCGACGATGCCGATCGAGAATACTTCGATCGCGAAATCGAGCCCCTGCTCGGCCAGGCGCATGTCGAGTTCGTCGGCGAAATCAACGAGCAGCAGAAGAACAACTTTCTAGGCCGCGCCCGCGGGCTGCTGTTTCCCATCGATTGGCCCGAGCCGTTCGGGCTGGTCATGATCGAATCGATGGCCTGCGGCACGCCGGTCGTCGCTTTCCCCTGTGGCGCCGTGCCCGAGGTCATCGACGAGGGAATCACCGGCTGCCTCTGTGACAGTATCGACTCGGCCGTGGCCTGCGTAGGTCGGCTGGCGAATTGGGACCGTCGCGCCTGCCGCGCGAAGTTCGAAGAACGATTTACGATCGAGCGCGTGGCGCGGCAGTACGTCGATGTTTTCAAGACCCTCGTATGCCGAAGAAACGCCCATGGATGACATCATCGAGGTCAACAACGAGTATTACATCCTCGCGACGTCGTCGCGTATCGATGACCATGCGCGAGTGCTCAAGCACGACGATCTGTTTGCCGTTTTCGACCAATATGGCGATATACAACCGCTGGGGCTGGGCGAAGAAGGGCTGTATTTCGAAGGGACACGTTTTCTCAACGGCTGCAAGCTGACGCTGAACGGACGCCAGCCGTTGCTACTTAGCTCGACCGTCATGGAGAACAATACTCTCTTGACGGTGGACCTGACGAACCCCGACCTGAAGGCCGCCGATACCGTCGTCTTCCCGCGCGAGACGGTACACATTCTGCGAGAGTGCTTTCTCTGGCGGTCGACGTGTTATCTCAGGCTGCGCGTGCGCAACTACGCGCTGCACGACGTGCAGTTGTCGCTACGGCTGTCGCTCGATGCCGATTTCGTCGACATCTTCGAGGTCCGCGGCACGAAGCGCGCCGAGCGCGGGCGCCGCTGTGATCCGGCCGTCGAACCCGATCGGCTGGTACTCGCCTATCGCGGTCTGGATGACGTACTGCGCCGCACGGTCATTCGCTTTTCGCCCGCGCCCGATCGTTTGAATGCCACGGCGGCATGGTTTGACGTACACCTGGCGGCCAACGAAGAGCGCGCCTATGAGATCGCCATCGAATGCCGCGCGCAAGAAGGGCTTGCGACCGTGCCCTTCGAGAAAGCGGTCGTAAACGCCCGGCAGCTAACCGCCGACGCGCGGCGTGGCGACGCCGTGATCGACACGACCGACGCCCTGTTCAACGCCTGGCTTACGCGTTCGGCGGCCGACCTGCACATGATGGCGACAACCACCGACGACGGCCCTTACCCTTATGCCGGCGTCCCCTGGTTCAGTACGATCTTCGGGCGCGACGGAATCATCACGGCCCTTGAGTACCTGTGGATCAATCCGGATATGGCCCGCGCGGTGCTCTCGTACCTGGCCAAGAATCAGGCGACCGAGGTCATTCCCCAGCAGGATGCCGAGCCGGGCAAAATCTTGCACGAGACGCGCCGCGGCGAAATGGCGGCGCTCGGCGAAATCCCCTTCGGAAAATACTACGGCAGCGTCGACGCCACTCCCTTGTTTGTCATCTTGGCGGGCGCTTACTACGAGCGGACCGCCGACCTCGAATTCGTCGCCGCGCTATGGCCGAACGTCCAGCGCGCCTTGGCCTGGATCGATGATTACGGCGACCAGGATGGCGACGGCTTCGTCGAATACGCGCGGCAGTCGCCCAATGGCCTGGTATCGCAAGGTTGGAAGGACTCGGTCGACGCCGTCTTTCACGCCGATGGCTCGCTGGCGGCGGCCCCCTTGGCCCTGGCCGAGGTGCAGGGCTATGTCTATGCGGCCCGACTGGCCGCCGCGCGGCTGGCCGAGGCGCTCGGCGACACCCCACGCGCCGACGAGCTGCGCACAACCGCCGCGCGCTTGCGTCGAGACTTCGACCAGGCCTTCTGGTGCGACGAGCTGGCGACCTACGCCCTCGCGATCGATGCCGACAAGCAGCCGTGCCGCGTCCGCGCCTCGAACGCCGGACAGTGCCTGTTTTCCGGGATCGCTCGCCCCGAGCGCGCACCGCGCTTGGCGCAGACGCTGCTCGACGGGACGTCGTTCTCCGGCTGGGGAATTCGCACCGTGGCGACTGGTGAGAAGCGATTCAATCCCATGGCCTATCACAACGGCTCGATCTGGCCCCACGACAATGCGCTCATTGCCCACGGGCTTTCCCGCTACGGATTGCAGCGTGCGGCGCTCGAGATTCTGCGCGGCTTGTTCGACGCCAGCACGTATTTCGAGCTGCGCCGCACGCCTGAACTGTTTTGCGGCTTCCCGCGCCGTAACGGCGAGGGACCCACGCTCTATCCGGTCGCCTGCTCGCCGCAATCCTGGGCCGCGGCCGCGGTGTTCTACATCTTGCAGTCCTGCCTGGGCTTGACCATCGACGCGCCCCGCCGGCAGGTGCGCTTCACGCGACCGGTGCTGCCCGAGTCGCTCAGTTGCGTCACGATCAAGAATCTCCGCGTGCGCGACGCCGTTGCCGATCTGGTGCTGGATCGCTACTCACACGACGTGGGCATCAGCGTGACGCGCAAAGAGGGCGCCCTGGAGATCGTGGCGATCAAGTGACGCGCCCACGATGGCTGGCCAGTGGCTGCTCGCCAGCCAGGTGGATGACGGTCAGCGGCATTTTCCCACGGAAAAACACCGCTTTTTCACGTTTGACCGAGCCCTTCCGATTCCTGGCACACCAATTGCATTTGCAGGGCTCGCAGCGTTCCGCTTGGCCGTTGCGCAATCCGAGCGAAGCGCAGTAGTTCAAAAACCATCAAAGATAATTCTGAATGCGGAGAACGACCATGGAACCGATGAGCAGTCTGGTACTTGTAGGCGCCGCTGGTTATTCGCTTGTGTATCTGCTGGCGGGCGGAGGCGTAGGGGGAGCGATCGTGATCTTCATCATCGCCAAGCTGCTCGGCCGGTAAACGGCTGCCATGAAGCGCGATTCCTCGAACCTTGCATTTCGGGGCCGAGCTGGACGAGTCCGAAGGACGTTCGCGAGCTGCGAAGGTCCACCGGCCGTCAGGCCGGCCCTTTTCTCTGCGCGTCGAAGAACATGGAGCCGGAGTGGCCGGGTATCAGCTGGCGCTGGCATCCATTGTGCCAGCTAGATGTGAAGTGCTTGCGATGCCCGGACGGCAGCGCGCCTACGATCCCTTGATTTTCGCCAGGGCCTCTTCGGCGACCTTCTTCACTTCGGGATCCTTGTCCTTGGCCAGCTTCTCGAGCGCGGGAATGGCTTCCTTGGCCGCTGGGCCGATCTCCTTCAAACGATTGGCAGCCGTCACGCGGATATCGGGAATGAAGCTCACCCGCTTCTTGGGGCCCGCCACCTGCGAGGTCAATAGCTTGATGTCTTCCGGCGTGGCAGGGTTCATTGGCGGCGCCACGATTTTCCGCTTGCAGCCCCCGACGAATACGACGGTCAAGAGCAGGGCGACGCAACCGGCGGCACGCAAAGAAACGGCAAATGGCTTGGTCGACGACATGATAGTTCGAGATTTCCCTTCGTTCGTGGGCACTTCAGTTTGAACGGTCCAGGCTTTGTTAGGTCGCTGCCCTGTTAGGGGCTCTGCCCTGGTAGATTTCTGGCCAGCTAGATCCCTGCCCCGTTAGCGAGGAGGCATCTCATGGGCCAACCTGGTTGCTCCGCACCGTGGAGCAAAAGTCCTTTGCACAGCCGCAGGTGTAAATCCCCGGGCATTTTTGCTTGTTGTAAAAGCATCCTCCCGTTCCGGCCGGCTGCCGAAACGGGAGGAATTGGATATTCAGCTTCATCCGCACGCCACGGGCCCGTCTTGCAAGCGGCTGTCGACCGCCGCCGCACCGGCTGCGCACGCGACCGATCCAACATCACGGAGGCGAAACCGGTTCACCGCCGGCGCGGGTCGACAACGCCTGGTACAGCCCGATCAGCGGCGGCGCGAGCGGCGAGGAGAACGTGCTCATCGTGTTCATCGTAAAGTTTGGATAGTTGCCAGTGGTCAGGGTAAGCCATCCAGAGCCGCCAGGTCCCTGCGGAATGTAGCCTTGACCGCCGTTGGCGCATTCAATGCTCGTCTGAATGAAGCGGACGCTGCCGTCGGCCATCAGGAAATTTGCGCCGCCGGTGTGCGACGAGCGAAAGCCCCCCATCTTATGTCCCGGCGGGTTGCTATTCGCCGAGCTATTGCAGGCGTTCGAACTCTGGTTGAAGGACGTCCCTGCCATGACCGTGGCGGAATTATCATTGGCCTGGGTCATCAGAACCGGGTAGAAATTGAGGGGATAAATCGTGGTACCGAAGGGTCCGCCGACGTAAAACGAAGGGCCGGCGATCAAAGTGAACCCCTGCGTATTGGTTTCTCCCGCAATCCAGGCCCAGATCGGCTGCAAAGTCTGCCCTGTGCCTGTCTTGAAGGGCACCGGGGGGCCGCCGCTCGGACCCGATTGACTGTTCGCGAGCTGCCATTTCGTGCCTTGCGCGCCTTCGCCCATCATGAACGTGTTGCTCAGGCCATCGGTGATCGAAGAGGCCGAATTCATCATGTTGAAGGAGAACATGCCGCGCTCCCAGTTGGGCACGACCTGTCCATCGACGCACAGCGCGTCCGTGATGCCCGAACAAAGGCTGTAGTCCAAGGCGCCGAAGAAACCGTTGAACGTGGTCATGTTGCCTGCCGCGGCGAGCAACCCCTGCTGGCCGGTGGGTGAGGGAACGGGATATGTCGAAGTAATGGATTGCTGGCCCCAATCGAGCGCCGCCGCGTACACCGGATTGTCTTTGTCATCCGACGGGCAGACGAACGTGTTGATCACCTGGTTGGCCACGATCTGCGGCTGGTTGTACCACGTGATGTTGTTCTGATACATCGCCGCCGAAGCCCCCCCTTCGAAATACGGCAAGAGCATCGTGCAGGGGCTGGCAAGAAAAGTTGCGTTCGTCGTGACGACGCCGCCGGGGACGAATACGCCCATCGCGCTCAAGTAGTTATGATGCGCGAGCCCAAACTGCTTCATGTTGTTCTGGCATTGGCTCTTGCGAGCCGCTTCGCGCGCCGCCTGCACGGCGGGCAACAACAAGCCAATCAAAATGCCGATGATCGCGATCACGACGAGCAATTCGACCAGCGTGAAACCGATCCGGCGGCGCGAGGCATGCATGTCAGTCTCCCTTTCCCGTGCCGAGGGGGCGTCCCCCCTCTAAAATAAGATGAGAGCAGATCGACTCCCGAACGGGGGCCGCCCATGAGTCTAGCGGCATCGACTTGCGATTGCAAATTTTGTGTTCAAAAATCTTGGCTTTTCGGCCGTTGCGATGCGCTCCGGGGTCCGTGGCAGAGAGTCGTAGGGTGCCCTAGGGGCACCGCGAACGGAGAGGATTGCGCCGCCGGGGCGCGCAAGCTCGCGCCCTACGATCCGGCGGCGTGCGGTTTCGCCCACGACGCGTATCGCTCGACGCGCCGATCGCTACGGGAGCGCATAAAAAAAGCTGGGGATGACCTTGCGAATCATCCCCAGCCGAACCTCGTCTCAGGGCTTGGCTCGCCGCCGGCACGACTCCGATGAGCCTCCGGGCGGCAAGCTGCCCTACTTGCTGCGACTCCCTCGACCGCACCAGGAAGAGGGAGCCGTTTCTTCCTGTCCAATCAAGCTTACTTGCGACGCTTCCAGGCCAGGATCAGGCCGAGAGCGCCCATGCCGGCGAGAACAAACGTGCCCGGCTCGGGAACGTTGTTCGGCACGATCCCCTGAGCGGCAAAGCTGTAATGCCAGCCGGCGTTTGGACCGGTACCGACCGTCGGATCGACGCCCGGATTGCCGCCCATCAGGTTGTAGGTGCCGTTGCCCGTCGGGCCGTTACTCACGCCATTGCCGATCACGCCAAGGAAGGTACCCGAACCAACGTTGCCGGGATTGCCTCCGCCCGCGTTCGCATTGTCACCCGGGAAAGTGATGTCGCCGGTCGTCACGATCTGGGCAATGGGCACCGTCAGGACGCCGTTGTGGAACTGGCTCGCCAGCGTCGCGCCGTCGAGGGTATTCGCGCCGTTCGGACCATAGAAGCCCGAGTACATCATGAACTGACCATTCGTGGCGTTGACGGGGGGAAGCGAAGCGACAGCCGCAGCCGCACTGGCGCCGGCCTGGATGCCCTTGGAACCGTTGGCGGTCCACAGGAAACCGCTCGTGCCGACGGCACCGAGTGGTCCAAGCTGGAAGGCCGGGTCCGTAATCGTGCCTGCGTCAGCCGCGGCGTCAGTCGCCCCACTCAACGTGGCGGTGCCGCTGTTGTACCACCAGCTATCGGCGTACAGGGCCGTTTGCTGGACAGCGCTCAGGTCACCTTGGGTGGCGGCCGCGCCGTTGTTTTGCACGACGGTGTCGACGATGCCGGTCTGAATCGTCTGCGCGTCGATTTTATTGGTAGCGCCGTTGGCGCCATTGATCGGGCCAGTAGCACCGCCGGCAAAGGTCAAATCTTGCACCAGCAGCACGGGGTTCGTGCCTGCGCCAACCAGGTCGGACTGATTGACCTGAATGCCGAAGGTCACGGCCTGCTCGCCGACAGGAATGGCGCTATTCGTCGCATGGGTCGCGACGCTGATGACGGTCAACTGAACCGCTTGGGCAGAAGCGACCATTGCCAGTGCGATGGCCACCGCAAAGAGGGATCGAAATTTCACTGTGTGCTCTCCTAGATGATGCGCAAGCTTAGAGACAGGCTCTTAGCGACTGACAGGTAAATGCAAACGTAAACTTTGACACGTGGTCTTGGCCGAGAATGCTCAGGGCGTCGACCGTCTCTCGAACGAGATTGTCATTCAAAGTTTCGCTTGCATTAGCACCTTTCTTTCGCTACCGAGCCTCATCCAACCTGCGCATCAGCCGCCACCGATTGACGGCCGATCTAGGTCACACACGCACTCCGATCACGAAAATTTGCCCCACAAAATAAAACTTTACACTATCCTGCGACGGATTGCAAGCAATATTCCGCCAATTCCTAGCAAGATCCAAGTCCCTGGTTCCGGCACCGCGGCGGCATTGGCACTGGCGCTACCCGACGGCGGCGGCGTCGAGCCGAGCCAATTGCTGGAAATCAGAGCCAAGTCCTGGCTGTTGACGATACCGTCGCCATTCACGTCGCCCGAAAGGAGGCTATTGGGATCGAGCGACGGGCTCGTGTGCGGATTATTGGGATCACTAGCCAGCCAGTTGCTGGAAACCGCCGCCAGATCCTGGCTATTGACGATTCCGTCGAAATTGGCGTCCCCCGGCGCGATCGTCGCCTGGGCGGTGAAGTGGGCGGTGAAACTTAAATCCAGAAATATGGCCGTGCCGATCTCCGGCCCGTAGGTGTGGCCGGGATTGCCTGGGTCGGGCTGGCCATTGAGGGCCCCCTGGTCACTACCCCGGGAACCAAAGGAAATGCTTGCCTGATAAGGGACCGACATCAGGTACGTGCCCCCCGGACCGCGGCTGAATTGCCCGGTCGCGCCCGCGAGGCTATTGCCGATCGTGGCCAAGCCTCCGGCGAGAGTGAAGTACAGCGACTGCGTAAAGGCCGCGTTGATATTGGCGCCATTGTCCGTCTTGACGTTCGCCGAGAAGGCCAGGGCGCCCGAGAACTTAAGGCCGGTCGCGTCGAACGCACCGGTCGCGGTCGGCGTCACGCTGTTGCCGTCGCTGTTGGCATAACCGGCCGTATTGGTCAGCACCGCGACGCCGGCATCTCCCGTACCGTTCGGGCCACGGCCGACATCAAGCGGCCCGCCCCCGGGCGTCGGACTCAAAACGGTTCCGTACGTTGCCTGCTGTGCCGGCGTGCCCGTGGCAAAGATGTTTGCTCCCGCGGCGCCGGCGAAGGTGAGCCCCACTTGTGCCGGCGTGGCGGCCGAGTAAATGCCGGTAATCGCCGTTCCATTGGCGTTCGGATAGTAATTGCCGCTTTGGGTAAATTGCGTCGTGGGGTGGAAATTGGCAAGGGTCGTTACCGTCGGTTCTGCGCCGAAATTCAGCGACTGAAGAAAGTTATTGCCGACCGTCGTAAACGTTCCCGAGGAAGAGGTCTGGGCCGAATTGGTGAAGCCCTGGTTGGTGTAGGGGCCCCAATTCGGGTCCTGGTTGATGTTGCTGAACTGGCTCAGCGCCTGGGGGACGCCGTCATACCTCTGAATCCACTCGGGCTGACCGGCAAGAGGACCATTCTGGTAATCGACTTCGCTCCCCAACGTTCCATCGGTGTAGTTGAAGACCACGTCGCCGATCGAGCCGGAAAAGACGACCGAACTTTGCGAAGGCTGAATCACCCACCCAATATCGGCACGCGCCGACGAAGCCAGCAAGCCCACGATAACTGCAACTGGTGCAAAACCTCGCTTCAACAGAAGTCGTTTGGTCATCCTAGCCTGCCTTTAAAAATTGGCGGAACGTGTGCGATGCCATGGGATGAGCGCGCCCGAACGCGACCTATGCGCGGCGCAATTCTCCAATTCCCTAGATGCTAACTTGCCCCTAAAACCGTCGCAACATAATTTTGCGCAAATTCCGTTTTATTCGCGATCGCCCCACAAGACCACGCCTGAATTCTCAGGAGGCCGCCCCAAAACGGACCGCGGGCCACAAATAGGGCCCGGCGGCCCCGCAAAAAACACGGCCCGTGGCCGCAGGAAAATACGGCCGGTAGCCGCAAAAAAACACCGCCGGTAGCCGCAAAAAAACACGGCCGGTGGCCGCAAAAAAACACGGCCCGCGGCCGCAAAAAAAAACACGGCCTCTTGCATTTTCGAGAATGCAAAAGGCCGTGCGTGGCTGAAGTCGAATTCCGGATGCGGTCGATGCCCGCCCGGCAATCTCCGATCGATTACTTGTCGCCGGCTTTCTTGGCGGTGAAGTCCAAGGTTCCGGTCTGACCGCTGAGGTCATAGTCGACCTGTCCCTTGATCGTGCCGCCGTCGACTTTGCCCTTGAATTTGGCAACCAGAGCGGATCCTTCGAAGTCGACGTTGATCGTGAACGAAACCTCGTTGCCCGAGATCTTTCCGTCTTCGATCTTCACTTCCTTGCCGTCCGGGGTCTGGGCCACGCCCTTGAGCTTATCCCCCTCGACCTCGACCTTAACGCTGGATTTCAGGGTCTGGCCGTCGTCGGTCATCACCTCGACATCCCATTTGCCAGCCAGGCTCGAGTCGCCGGCCGGACGCCTGGCAATGACGTCCAGAGTGCCCGTCTGACCCCCCAGGTCATAGTCCACGGTACCCTTGGCACCGCCGTTGTCGGGTTTGAGCTTGAACTTGGCGACCAGTTCGCTCCCCTGGAAGTCGACCGTGACCTTGATCGACAATTCGTCGTCCTTTACCGAGGCTTCTTGAATCTTGACCTCGGTGCCGTCGACACCGACGAACGTACCGCCGAGTTTATCGCCGTCTTTCTTGAGGTTGACGGTTGCCTTGAGCGTCTGGCCATCGTCGGTCTGGATATCCAGATTCCAGCTTCCTTCGTCGATTTTGCCGCCGCCCGCCGCAGCCCGTCCCCCGGTCACGTCGAGCGTGCCGGTCTGGCCCCCCAGGTCATAATCGACGGTTCCTTTCAGGTTCGAACCCTCTTGCTTGAGGGCGAACTTGGCGACCAACTCCGTCCCTTGGAAGTCGAGCGTGACTTTGAAGTTCAGGTCGTCCCCCTTAACGGAGACGTCGTCGGCCTTGACCTCCGTGCCGTCCATGCCGACGAAGATGCCCTTCAGCTTGTCGCCGTCCTTGGTTAGTTTCAGCACCGAGGCCAGCGTCTGGCCATCATCGGTCATGACCTTCAGATTCCAGTCGCCTACCGCCTTGGCGGCGTCGTCAGCCTGCGCGACCGCCCCCCAGGCGCCCACGGCCAACGCAATCGCCCCGAACACAAGCCCGCGGGCCACAAACCGTTTCATAATCCAACCTCCACGAGAAGAGAGAGTACAAGGACCCAACAATTCGGCATCCAGCGGGCCGAGTACCAGCCGGGCGAACAGCGCCGAACTAGCAATCTACCTGAGAAAAGCCCCGAAAAGTTTCAAGAATCCCTACAATAACAACGTCAGCGGGCCTCCACAAACAGTTTTTGGGGCCGACCGCCCGGGGGCTCCCCCGTCGACATTCGCCCACCCCAGGTCCGTTCTTCACGATCGCATTCTTTCGCATGAGCGAGCTCGTACTTGGCATCGATCTCGGCACGGGGGGCGCGCGTGCCATGGTGGTCGCCTCGAATGGCCGCCTTGTGGCGAAAGTGGCGGCCGATCGCGACGCGGCAGTGAAATCAGCATTCCAGGGCCACGAGCAAATACCCCACATCTGGTGGTTGAATGTGCTTTCCTGTCTCGCGCAGCTCACAGCCGAGCTGCCCCGCCAAGGTTTAGCGCTGCGTGACGTGCGCGGCCTGGCCGTCGATGGCACATCCGGAACCTTGGTGGCCGTCAATGCCCTCGGCGAACCGGTGCGGCACGCCTTGATGTACAACGATCCGCGGGCGACGGCCGAGGCCGACGCGCTGAACGAGTTGGCCGGCGCGTGGTGCCGCGCGGCTGGCTACCGTATCGAGTCCTCGTTTGCGATCGCAAAAGCATTGTGGATGCAAAGGCATGAAGAGGCCGCCTTTGCCGAAACGGCTCGACTCATTCATCAGTCCGATTACATCGTTGGCCAACTGACTGGCAACTTTGCCGTGACCGATTACAGCAATGCACTCAAGACCGGCTACGACCTGGCCCGGAATGCATGGCCAGATTGGATGGCTCGCCTACCTGGTGTTGCCGAACGTTTGCCGGCTGTCGTGGCGCCGGGCCGTATCCTGGGGACCGTTTCGGCGAAGGCGGCCGCCGTGACGGGCTTGCCGGTGGGGCTGGCGGTCGTCGCAGGTGCCACCGACGGTGTCGCGGCAGCGCTCGCTGCCGGGCTGCGAAACGTCGGCGATTACAACGCCACGCTCGGCACGACGTTGGTGTTCAAAGGCATGAGCACCCGGCCGACAAACGATCCGAGCGGGTTGATTTACGCGCACAAGTTGCCCGGAGAGCGCTGGCTGCCAGGCGCCGCGAGCAATTGCGGGTCGGCGTGGATTCGTGCGTGGTTTCCCGGACGGCCGGTCGAGGAGCTTGATCGCGCAGCGCGTGCGTATCTTCCCAGCCGGCTCGTGGCATACCCGCTGGTAGGTCGAGGAGAGCGTTTTCCTTTTCGATCAGCCACGGCCGAACGTTTTTGCGATCCTCGACCAGCCAGTGATGACGAGGCCTTCGCCGCGTATCTGACGGGTACGGCGCTGGTGGAACGCGCGGCGTACGAGATCCTGGATCGCGTTTGTGGAACATCGCGCGGTGATGTTTACAGTACGGGGGGCGGCAGCAAAAGCGATATCTGGATGCAATGCCGCGCCGATATCACGCGGCGCGTCATGCACCGGGTGAGCGTCCCTGAATCGGCCTTCGGAAGTGCGATTCTGGCGGCGGCAGGAACGCTCTTTTCATCGCTCGATGAGGCCACGTCTGCCATGGCGCACAGCGCGCGAACATTCGAGCCAGCGCCCCAGGCCGCGGCCGATTCCGACGATCTTTATCTGCGCTTCCGCGGCCAATTGCAGCAGCGCGGCTATCTGGCCGAGCGGGGGAAAGATCCTGGATCGGCGTAGGATTCATCGCGAAGGAGTAAGCCCGTCGAATGAACGGGATCGCAGCGGTACCCTCATGCGCGGGACGGGCGCAAAAAAAGCCCTCCCAGGAAAAATCCTGAGAGGGCTGTGATGAACGGCAGCACCGTGGGTGCGCTGGCATTTCGCGCAAGCGGTGAATTTAAGGTCCTCAGTGCCGAATTCGTCGTCGATACCAAAGTAGACTCAAGCTACCCAGCGCGAGCAATGCCCAGGTGCCCGGCTCAGGAACTGCTTGCGCCGTATTGGGATCGCCCGAGGTGCCTGGCGTACCGCCGCCGGGAATGGGCGCGAGGACGCCTGCCGGAAGAGCGGGCGTTCCGCCGAGCCAGTTGCTGGAGATCAATGCCAGGTCCTGACTGTTGACAATGCCGTCGCCGTTGACATCGCCCGAGGCCATACCAGAGGCATTCGAGACCAGCCAGTTGCTGGAAACCGCTGCCAGATCTTGGCTGTTGACGATTCCGTCGAAGTTGGCATCACCGTGGGCGATATTCGCCGTCGCGACAAGGTTGTAGTTCAGGTTGATGTTGTAATAAAAGGCGCCTGTCGTGCCCGAGCTGTCGAAGGCCGGAAGCGGGACGTGCAAGACATAGTCGCCACCGTTGGCGCGGGAGATGAAGCCATCGACGTTCGTGCCTGCCGGTGCGCTGACGGTTCCGCTCGCTGTAACCACGGGCACGGCAAGCTTGATAAAACTGAAATTAACCGAAGGCTGCAAGTCGAACTGGCCGGTAATCGCCATGTTGGCCGCATTGAAATGGCCCGTCGAGTCGACGGGCGAGGGGACCGCGGTGTGAGGGCCGGTTCCGCCCACCTGTGGCCCGGTGCCGCTGCTGATCGTTCCCCAGCCATTGTAGACGCTCACCCGGCCGCCGTCGTTTGTGTCTTGGGGATAGCCGGGAACTGGCACCAACGCCGCGCCAAGGTTCTGCGCAGCCGGGCTACCGTAATTCGGAGGCGTCGTGGGATTGACGGGGTTCGGCAACAGGTTACCGGAATTCTGCACGACGGTCTGGGCGGTCGCGAGAGTGATCTGGCTGTTATCGGGCTCGTCTCCGAAATTGAGACTGCTCAAAAAATTATTGCCGATCGACGTCAGCGTGCCGGCACTGAACGTCGACAAGCTGTTGGTGAAACCCGGAAACAACGCGACGCTGTTGTCGGTTTCCGGAGCCATGTTGTAGAGCTCGGTGATGGTATTGTTGACCGAGAGTCCGAGCTGACCCGAGATCGTCAGGGCCGAACTAGGTTGCAAGACCCAGGTGATGTCGGCCTTGGCGGCATTGGCCGCGAGCAAAGCGACTGCCAGCGACGCTGCGAATCCGCGCAGTGTTCCGAAAAGCAGTATTCTCGAACGTTGAATCATGATAATCGCCTTCCAAAAGGCCCCCAGGCACCAACTGGTACTCGTGACCGGCACCGAACCGGAAAGAAATCCCCGCCTGTCTTTACTACCAACCGAAACCAACGATGGCAAGGGATTTAGCGTTTTTTTCTGGATTTATGATTGTGCGAAAAAAGTCCACTTTTCTTCGCTCGCCGGAGACCGTGCTTTAGATTCGCGCGCTAAATGAGACGGTCCTTCCTCGCCGGAGCTGTGGGAGACATTTCGCGGCGTAAAATGATGGATGCGATTCCGGGCGGACCTGTCGTAAGAGCGCCTTTCCACCCACGTCCAGGGGGCGACCGGAGTTAGAGTCGAGGGTCAAGCTCGTGCACGATCAGGCATCACGTAACAGGCGGTCGCAAAATCGACGGGACTTCTTCCCGTCTCTGCGCGTTCTGAAAATCTTCGGCCGGAAAGCACGGCGAGCGGGCGCAGTACTCTCGCTGGTGGCCGCGGTGCTCGCGACCCACACGCAGATTTCCCACGCCGACGATTCGAAGGCGGCGCTGGCCCACATGGTCCAGGCCGACGTGATCGGCGCGGGCATCAAGAATCCGCGCGTGATCGAAGCCATGCGCGCGACGCCGCGCCAGGAATTCGTTCCGCCCGCCCAGCGCGCATGGGCCTTCGACGACATGGCGTTGCCCATCGGCGAAGGGCAGTCCATCTCGCCGCCATTTGTCGTTGCCTACATGACCGAGCAGCTCGATCCGCAGCCGACGGACCGCGTGCTCGAGATCGGCACCGGCAGCGGCTATCAGGCGGCGGTGCTTAGCCACCTCGTACGCGATGTATACACCATCGAAATCCAAGAGCCGCTCGGCAAGCGGGCAGACGCGGTGCTCAAACAATTGGGCTACCAAAACGTGCATCGCCGCGTCGGCGACGGTTACCAAGGCTGGCCCGAGGCCGCGCCTTTCGACAAGATCATCGTCACCTGCTCGCCGGAAAAAGTGCCGCAACCGCTCGTGGACCAGTTGCGCGAGGGAGGCTTGTTGATCGTGCCGGTCGGTGAGCGATTTCAACAGAATCTCTATTTGTTTCGCAAGACCAGCGGCAAGCTGGAGGGCCAGGCTCTCGAGCCGACCATGTTCGTGCCCATGACGGGCGCGGCCGAACGGCAGCGGCTGGTACAGCCCGATGGTGCGCATCCAACGCTCGTGGGCGGCAGCTTCGAGCGCCAGTCGCCCGAGACACGTGCGCCCGAGGGATGGTACTACCTCCGCCATGCACGATTGGAAGCCGACACAAGCGCGCCCGATGGCAAGCAGGTGATCACTTTCACCAATGACATTCCTGGCCGTAACGCCCGTGCCCTGCAGGCGCTGGCCATCGACGGCCGGGTCGCTTCATCCCTTGAGATTTCCCTGTGGGCGCGCGGGCGAGACGTTCATGCGGGACGCACGCCGGAGGAGCAGCCGTGCCTGGCGATCGTCTTCTTTGGCGAAGATCGAACGCCCGTTGGCCGCGGCTCGATCGGAAACTTCAGCGGCACTTTCGCCTGGCGGCAAGTATCCGATAGCGTCGCGGTGCCCCGTGCAGCGCGGATGGCCATTATCTGGATTGGCCTGCTCGGCGGAACGGGTGAACTTGCTTTCGACGCGATTACCCTGCAGAGTCATGATTTGCCTGCGTCGCTTCGGACTATCTCGAAGGCGGCCGGCGAGAAGAAATAAACGATCCGCTCGCCGCGACCAATCTCCCATTAAGCCGGGCGCGTCACCGCGCGCAATACGCGGCACGTGGCGGTAGACTTGTTCAATACATAAAAGTGAATGCCGGGCACGCCGCTGTCCAGCAGCGCCTGGACCTGTGCCGTGGCGAAGTCGACGCCCACCTCGAACTGATCGTCCGGACTGCCGTCGTGCGCCTCGAGGTCGGCGACGAAGGCCTCGGGCAGTCGCGCTCCGCACATTCCGGTGATACGCCGGATTTGCGCCAAATTCGTGACCGGCAGGACGCCGGGAACGATGGGCACGCGGATGCCGATCTTCGCGCATCGGTCGCGGAAGCGGAAGAAATCCTCGTTGTCGTAGAACAACTGCGTGATCACGATGTCGGCGCCCGCGTCGACTTTGCGCTTCAGGTTCTGCAGATCGATTTCGGGACTCGGCGCCTCCTGGTGGGTTTCAGGATAGCCCGCCACGGCGATGCCGAACGCTGGGAATTCGCCGCGCACCAGCGCCACCAACTCATTGGCATAGCGCAGACCGCCCGCAACCGGTTGAAACTCGGTCTCGCCCTTGGGGGGATCGCCGCGCAAAGCCACGATGTTCGAGACGCCGCGCTCGGCCGCTTCGCGGAGATAATCGCGGAGCGCCGGAATCGTCGACCCGACGCACGTCAAATGCGACGCCACGGGGCAGCCGAACTCGCGCCGCACGCGCTCGACCACCTCTAACGTCTTCGACTGGGTCGAGCCCAACGCCCCGTACGTGCAAGTGATATACGCCGGCTCGAACGCCACCAGGTCCACCAGGTGGCGGAACAACTCCTGTTCGCCGGCCGGAGTTTTCGGCGGAAACAACTCAAACGACAGCCCAAGCTTGCCCGGGCCGTAGGCGTCAGCGATTCGCATGCGCAAGGGTTCCTCGACAGGCGATGGCAGATGAGGCGGGCGAAACGTCGAGCACCTCCAGCGTACGCGGCTTGCCGAACCATGCTCGCCGTCCATTTTACTTGCGGCGGTTCACAGCGAAAGCGGCTCGCCGGCCAACTGCCGCTCGTGACGCGTCAGTTCATACATATCGTACAGCAACTGAATATCACAAGGACGCTGGCTGACGTTGCGGCGCGCGAACATCCGGGCTTGCGTGGCCACCATCACGTCGACCGGGGCCTCGGTCACCTGGCCGAACAGCCGGGCGTAATTGACGAAGCTCGGGACATTCGTCGTCACGAAGCCGTACAGCATGCTGCACGCCCCGATGGTCTTGCCCGTGAAAATGCCGGTGTTGATCGCCGATTTCGCGTAATCGCCGACGATGGTGCCGATGAATTGCATGCCGGTCGGCACGCGGTGGCCCCAATATTCCATGTTCACCTGCCCGTAGGTGTTTTTCAGATCGCTATTGCAGGTGCCGGCTCCGAGATTGACCCAGCTTCCCAAGTAGCTGTGGCCCAGAAAACCGTGATGCTGCTTGTTGGTGTACGGCTCGATGATCGAGCCCTCGATCTCGCCGCCGATTTTCGTCGTGTGCCCCAGGCTGACGCCGTCCTTGATCGCGGCGTGTTCAATGACTCGCGCGCCCGGTCCCAGATGGGCCGGACCGCTGAGAAAGCAGTACGGGCCGACCGTGGCATTCCGCTCCAGAACGATGGGGCCTTTACGGGTGTCGGTGACAACGTGCTGCCCTAGCGCGGCGCCCTCGGCCAGAAAGACGCCGTCGGCCACCTCGCGATATTGTGCTTCGGCAAGCCGCTCGGCCAGGCTGTCTGGCAGACTCGACAAGTGATGCCGGACGACATCGTGCGGGTAGTCGAATAGCGGGAGATTGGCCTCGACCAAAGGCAATTCCGCGCGCTGGACCAGGGTCAAGAAATCCCCGTGCGGGGCATCGGCCGGAGGCAGCGGCGTTCCACCTGGCAGCACGGCGGCGGCCAGATAGGCGCCGCAATCGACGCGGCAGGGCCGGCCCGCTTCGCTCAATGCTTTCAGTTGCTGCAAGGCACCGGTCGAAGGAACCAGGCGCGCATTGACGAGCAGAAGCGGCTTGTCGACGGCCCGCGATATTTCAGCGGCCGGGTAGTCTGCCGCATGTACCGCCCGTAGATGAGGTCTCACGCGGACCTGAACTTGTGACCCGAGTGCAAGCACGCGATCGATCAATCGAAAACTGCCGCAAGAGATTGCGAACGCGGGCCGGCCGATGGTGATCGGATACAGTTGCGTTACCTGATCATCCTCGAACAATAAGATCGACATGGTGAAGTGCTTGCAAATGCTGCGGATGTTACAACGGGGCGCGCCCACCAATCGCCGGACAGCAATCCGCCGTTTCCGGCCGAACCCGGGCTTATAAGTCTACCGCACAAAAACGCGCGTTTGGACGAGAAGCTATCAGGGAGGCCCGATGCCACGCTTGTGGATTTAGACCATCGGCGCGAAACTCCGCGGCAACCCCGTCTATCCGGATCGTGGCTGCGAAGGGTTTCCCATTTTTTCGCGATTGTGGCATACTGCGGCACCATCGCGGATGGCGGCCAAACGTGCCTGCTGGCGGACGTTCGTGATGGGGACAAGGACGTTGGGGCTCACCGGCGATCGTTCGACGGCGGCCACACTGCCGACAGCCTATCCTCAGGGGCAGTAAAGCTTCGGGGCAGTAATCGACTTGGGACAAGGGACTGGCCCAACTACTACCAGGCATGATGAAACGGATTTTCCATGCTCGCGCGGTCGTGCTCGCGTTGATTCTCATCGCGCTATTCACCAATCGTTGGTATGCCTATCGCAATACCACGCAATTGAGCGAAGCGATCGAGCAAGTGGCTCACACGCATCATGTGCTCGACCTGATCTCTGAAGTGATGATGGTGGTCGTGGATGCCGAGACCGGGCAGCGCGGCTTCGTACTTACCAATGACAAGGAGTTCTTGCAGCCTTACCATGCCGCGATCGCGCGTTCGAGCAACCTGCTCAGCGCTCTGGCTGCCGAGACTCAGGACCACTTGGGCCAGCAAGAGCGGCTGGCCCGATTGCAAGAGCTGGTCCAAGCGAGATTGGATCGCCTGGGGAACTCAATCTCGCGGCGGGAC
Organism: Pirellulales bacterium; assembly: GCA_035546535.1. NCBI lineage: Bacteria > Pseudomonadati > Planctomycetota > Planctomycetia > Pirellulales > Pirellulales bacterium. The sequence goes on from DASZWQ010000207.1 coordinate 27,555, forward strand.
CCCACCATGAACCGCGAAGAGGCCATGCAAGTGATCCGTCGCGGCAAGGAGCAGATGGATGCCATCCGCGCTTTGACCGCCGAGATGAAGGCGGAGGAGAACCGGCTCCTGGCTGAGAGAACGGCACACGCCCACAGCACGTACCGGATCGCCATCGGGGCCAATTTTCTGACCGCAATCGGCGCGTTCGTCGTCATTTGTTCGTTTGCGCTCTTTGTGCATCGCAGTCTGGCGGCGAAAAATCGCCACGCAGCCGCCATCCAACGCGCCAACGAAGAACTACACGACGAAATGCGCGAGCGCGGCCGCGTCGAGCAGGCGCTGCGCGAAAGCGAGCGCATCTACCGAGCGATTGGCGAATCGATCGACTATGGCGTGTGGCTGTGCGATTCCGAAGGCCGAAACACCTACGCCAGCCCATCGTTTTTGCGGCTCGTCGGTCTTACCCAACAGCAGTGCACCGATTTCGGTTGGGCCACGGCGCTGCATCCGAACGACGCCGAGCGCACCGTCGCGGCCTGGAAGCAATGTGTGCGCGCCGGGGATAAATGGGATCGAGAGCACCTCTTTCGCGGCAGCGACGGCCAATGGCACTCGATGCTCGCGCGCGGTGTTCCCGTGTACGACGATGCGGGGCAATTGCTGTGCTGGGCCGGCATCAACCTCGACATTAGCCGCATGAAGCGCACCGAGCAGCAACTGCAGCTCGCCCATGCCGAACTCGAACGCCGCATCGAGGATCGCACCAACGAGCTGAGGCGCGTCAACGAAGAATTGCAGTGGGAAGTGCGGCAGCACGCCCGGGCCGTAGAGCGGCTGCGCGAACACGCGGAAGAGCTGGAGCAGGCCGAGCGAACCATCCGCGAATCGCTGGTCGAGAAGGAAGTACTACTTAAAGAAGTGCATCATCGCGTGAAGAACAACCTGCAGGTCATATCCAGCCTTCTGTACCTGCAATCGCAGCAGTCCAGGGACGAACTCAGCATCGAGATGTTCAGCGAAAGCCAGCAGCGCGTGCGCTCGATGGCGCTGGTCCACGAGCGGCTCTATCGTTCGCCCGACTTGGCGCAAGTCGATTTCGCCGAATATATCAGTTGCCTGACCGATTCACTGTTTGGCGCCAACCGCGCCGACTCGGACCGTATCCGCGTGGCGATTGACGTGCAACACGGGCAACTCTCGATCGACACCGCCGTGCCGTGCGGTCTGCTGGTCAATGAATTGATTTCCAATTGCCTGAAGCACGCGTTCCCTGATGGCGGCCACGGTTGCATCTCCGTGGGGCTGCACCACGTCTCTGACGAAGAGGCTCTGCTCAATGTGAGCGACGACGGTGTGGGTCTGCCCGCCAGCGTCGATCCCGAAACGTCACCGACCTTTGGCATGCAGGTGATCGTGGCGCTTGTGGAGCAGTTGCACGGCACGCTGGAAGTCGAGCGCAGCCAGGGCACGGCCTTTCGCATCCGCTTTCCCAGTTCGGCGCGCCCTCACACGGACTTTCCGAATCCGGCCGCAACGCCGATTGTTCAAGGATGATGAATCGTGGATAGCACCTCCCTTTCGCGCGAGCCCGCTCGCATGGATTCACGGCCCGTGCGCATTCTGATCGTCGAGGACGAGCGACTGGTGGCCATGAGCTTGCGTCGGCAGTTGTCCGCTCTCGGCTATGAAGTGGCGCAGTCCGTATCGAGCGGTGAAGCGGCGATCGCGGCGGCAGCCCGACTGCAGCCCGACCTGGTCCTGATGGACATCCGCCTGGAGGGCCAGCTCGATGGCATCCAGGCCGCTGAGGAGATACGCAAGCATCGCGAACTGCCGATCATTTATATTACGGCCTTTTCCAATGCCGACATTCTCGAGCGGGCCAAGGTGACCGAGCCGTTCGGCTACATCCTCAAGCCCTTTGACGAGCGCGAGCTGCACGTCGTCATCGAAACGGCTTTGTACAAGCACCGCATGGAACAGGATCGCGCGAGGCTGCAGGAAATTGCGCGGCTTCGCGAGCAGGAACGATTATCGGCGTTGGCCACGCTCGCCGCCGGAATCGCGCACGAGATCAACAACCCGGTCGGTACGATCCTGCTGGCCGCGGAGATGGGGCTGGCATCCGAGGAGCACGTGCCGCAGATCCTGTCGAGCATCGTGGCCGACGCCAAGCGTTGCGGTGACATCGTCCGCAACGTCATGCGCTTCGCCCGCGGCGAAGTGGCCGAGCGCGAGCGCGCCGAGATCAACGAGATCGTGCGCATGGCGTGCGAAGCGGTAGCCGACTATATGTGCGTGCGTGATTGCTCGTTGCACGTATCGCTGGCGACCGAACTACCGACCATGGAACTAAATCCCGCCGGCATCGAGCAAGTGCTCGAAAACCTGCTGCGCAACGCCGCCGATGCCTCGCAGGCAGGCGATACGATCGACGTGCGAACCACGCGGGTCGACGATCGCGTGCGCATCCTCGTGCGCGATCAGGGGGTCGGCATTGCTCCCGACGTTTTGCCGAGAATCTGCGAGCCGTTCTACACCACGCGCCGCGACGAAGGGGGGACAGGCCTGGGGCTGAGCATCGCCCACGGCATCGTCGCCGGGCACGACGGCCGTTTACATTTCCAAAGCACGCCCGGCCAAGGCACGACCGCCTGCGTCGATCTGCCGGCGGTGTAGTTGGCGCGGGCGAGCACGCGCTGTCAGGCGCTCGCCCCGGAGGCCCTTGACGATCGGTCGAAGTCGTCGCAAACTGTTTCTGCCTAACACATTGCCGGAGTGGCGGAATGGCAGACGCGCTGGACTCAAAATCCAGTGGCCGCAAGGTCGTGTGGGTTCAAGTCCCACCTCCGGTACTTATGTAGCCGAGACGGGAGTGTCGCTGCTCGGGACCGCTCGACAATTGATATCCCGTGCCAGCCGAGCCGCTTATCACCTTGCCAAAGACCGGCATGCACTTTGCACCGCCACATGATGGCGGTAGCTCGTCGTGTCGAAGCCGCGAGCAACGTCAGGCCCGCGAGCGCGACTTCCATGCCGCGCCGCGCGGGCTGCTTTGTTCATCCCCCGTCAGTACTGTCCGGTTGAACTTTTTTGATTTTGTTTCAAGTAGTTGGCCAAACGCAACTTGCATTCAAGCATGAGCGCGCACGACTTCAAATTGATCGCTGAGAATGAACCACTTTGTTCCGGTTTAGTCGGGCAAAGGGT
>DASZWQ010000208.1 GCA_035546535.1 Pirellulales bacterium
GACGAACGAAGTAACAAGACACATGGCGAGCCTCCTTGGCGATGCGATTGGCGTGAGAACCTATCTGCATCGTGAACGGGGCTCGTCCTATTTCTCAAGAAGCTGTCAACGCTAGCAAAAACTGCGAAAGCCGAACTGAGTGACATGGAAGGAGTTTCCATGCCAAATAAGGCCATTCGCAGTCTCGGCGAAATCGCATTACGCGTCGATAACCTCGACGCCATGCGGAAGTTCTACGAGAACGTCATCGGACTGACGCTCTTAAAACGTTTCGAGCATGCGGTCTTCTTCAAGATCGCCGACGGCTATGCTGGGCACACGCAGGTCCTCGCGCTCTTCAACCGCTCCTCCGAGCCCGGCTATGCCGGCCTGAATCCTGCGACCACGACCGTCGATCACCTGGCTTTCGAAATCGATCGGGCCGATTACGATGCCGAGCTGGCGCGGCTCAAAGCGCTCGGTCTATCGGTCGAAACAGCCACGCACGCCTGGGTCGGGTGGCGCAGCATTTACGTCCGCGATCCGGAAGGCAATCAGGTGGAACTGGTGTGTCACGATCCGACGATCGAGGGCTGAAACACCAGCCACCGAATATGACAAGATTGAACGAGGTCATGCACGTCGCCGTCACGATCGACCGCCGCCTCTCTGTTGAAGAGGTTTGGCCAATGCGGGTTCAGTGCACCCTAATCGACGCAGCGGGTAAGGAATGGATTTTCGAGGACAAGCACGTCATCTTTACAACCGCCGATATCAATACGAAAAGTGACTTTCCGCAGACGGGGTCGATCAGGTGCAGAATCGTCGAGACGCGCGTTCAACAAGATGGGCGGACAACCGTCGTGGTGGATACCGAGTTGCCTGACCATGTCGAGTCAACGACGGGCGAGACACGTTTCGACGTATTCGCCGAACAGCTTGAAGGCCCCCTCGTGCAGGAAGCAAACGAGTAAGGCACCCGTCTTCGCTCCGCCAACTTCTTGAAGGCCTTGGAGTATTTGTGGTTGACTTTTCGGCGTGCTGCGCGAACTCTGCTCTTATGCTCGGCTGCGCGTAACGGCGTTCTCGTCTTTGACTGGCCGTCTATACTCTCTTTGCGCGGCATTTCGACATTCATTTCAAGAGATCGACAATCTTGCGATCGATCACAAGCACATTGTTACGACATGCCGCGACCAAGGACGTTCGCCTTAAGTGACGGCGTTTTTTGATCGCCGCGTTCCAAACCACGCGCCCGCGAAGCAGAGACAGGTATAGGCCGCGCCGAGCGCGACACAAATCAACACTCCTCTCCAATTAGCTTCTGGCGCGAACCACTCGGCGAGCCATGCGCTTAACAAGACCGTGGGCGCCGCGACGGCTATAGTGCAACGTCTGCCGACCCCCGGTCGCGAACGGGCGAGAAAAAGTGTCGTGAGGCCACCTACCGCGTAGGGCGAAAGATTTCCCGTGACCAGGCTGCGGTAGCTGTCCGCAAAAAAGGCGACTGCGAGACTCCAGATGGCCGTAATCACGCCGACTAGAATCGCCAGTGTGAGATGTACGGCGTTTGTCCACTCTGGATACGGTTCTGGCACTTCCTCGCTCATGATCAGAATTGTACCCCTTGCGGGCATGGCGAAATGATTACAGATCTTGCTCGCCCCCGCCCCGTTTGACCCCCTGCCCCCCTTCTGATAATTTTTCCTGCTTACGCTTCGCCCGCCCGGGGCCGCCCTGTCGGCCTCGTTTTCGACATTCCCCCCTAAGGGCAAAAAGGTAGGTCTCCACGCAATGGCTCACGAAGTTACCCTGATCACGGGCGACGGCACCGGTCCCGAACTGGCCGCCGCCGCTAAGAAGTGTGTCGATGCCACCGGCGTCAAAATCAACTGGGACGAGCAGGTCGCCGGCGTCGACATCATGGAGAAGATGGGGACGCCGCTACCTGACGCGGTCATGGAGAGCGTTCGACGCACGAAGTGCGCCTTGAAAGCCCCCATCACCACGCCCGTGGGTACCGGCTTTCGCAGCATCAACGTCCACCTGCGGCAAGCCCTGGGGTTGTTCGCCTGTATCCGCCCCTGCAAGCAATACGTCGGCGTGCGCAGCTTCTTCAGCGAGGTCCCGGTCGACCTGGTGATCGTCCGCGAGAACACCGAGAGCCTTTACGCCGGCATCGAGTTCGAGCGTGGCAAGCCCGAGACGGCTGAGGCGATCAAGTTCATCAACGAGCGGGCCGAGAAGAAGATCAAGTCGGGGCTGGACGAGACGGGCCTGACGATCAAGTCGATCAGCGTATCGGCCACCGAGCGGATCGTACGATGTGCGTTCGACTATGCCCGCAAAAACAGCCGTCAGCGCGTCACCTGCGTTCACAAGGCGAACATCCTCAAGTTCACCGACGGATTGTTCCTGGAAGTGTCGCGCAAGGTCGCGGAGCAGTATCCGGACATCGAGTTCGAGGATCGCATCGTCGACAACATGTGCATGCAGCTCGTGCAAAAGCCCGAGTTGTACGACGTGCTGGTGCTGCCAAACCTGTACGGCGACATTTTGAGTGACCTGGCCGCGGGCCTGGTGGGCGGCTTGGGCGTCGCGCCGGGTGCGAACATCGGCCCCAACGGCGCCGTCTTCGAAGCCACGCATGGCAGTGCCCCCAAGTACAAGGGGCAGAACAAGGTCAACCCGACCGCGCTGATCCTGTCGGGCATGCTGATGCTGCGGTACCTGGGCGAGTTGGAAGCTGGTGATCGCCTGGAAAAGGCCGTGGCTGACGTGATCGCCGAAGGGAAGTACGTCACGTACGACTTGAAGCCCAATCGTGACGACCCGACGGCCGTCGGCACCCGCGAAATGGCCGACGCGATTTGCCGCAAGCTGGCCGAATAGCAAGATGACGCACGTCTAAACGAGAAATGTCGAAAGAAAACTAAAAGTGCGAATGACGAAGTGTGCCGACGCTGAAGCGGCGGACGTTTCGACATTTGATTTTCGTCATGCGGATTTCCTTCGACATTTGTCTTTCGACATTCGTCATTCCCCATGCTGAGCCCTGCTGACTTTCGTGCGGTGGTGAGCGGCCAGCGGCGCGATGTGAGCGCGTTTCTATGGCGCGCGTTGTTCCGCGTTGTCGAGGTTCCGTATACGATCGCCGTTCGCTATCGTAATCACGGTTACGATCGCCAGGTGGGCGTACAGCACGCCTCGGTGCCCGTGATTAGCGTCGGCAACCTGACACTCGGGGGCACGGGCAAGACTCCGCTCGTGGCCTGGATCGCGCGCTGGATGCGCGCCCGCGATGTCCGCGTCACGCTCATCAGTCGTGGCTACGGCGCCCAGCAGGGCGCGCGGAACGACGAAGCCCTCGAGCTCGAGCAGAAGCTCCCCGACGTGCCGCATTTGCAGAATCCCGATCGCGTCGCCGCAGCCCACACGGCTGTCGAGGAGTTCGAGTGCCAGCTGATCCTGCTCGATGATGGTTTTCAGCACCGCCGCCTGGCGCGCGATCTCGACATCGTCCTCGTCGACGCCTTGGAGCCGTTTGGGTTCGACCATGTGTTCCCGCGCGGCATGCTGCGCGAACCGGTTTCGTCACTTCGCCGTGCCGACTGCGTCGCGCTGTCACGGGCGGACATGGTCTCGCCCGAACGCCGCGCGCAATTGCGGGCGATCGTCGCGCGTTACAACCCACAAGCGGTATGGCTGGAAATGCGGCACGCGCCCGAGCGGTTGCTGGCAGCCAGCGGTAAGACCGGATCGTTCGCGGACCTGGCCGGCCAAAAGATCGCGCCGTTCTGCGGCATCGGCAACCCGGCCGGCTTTCGGCATACGCTTGCGCAGTGCGGGCTGGCGGCCGACAATCTGCGCGAGTTCCGCGATCACCATGCCTACACGCAGGACGACGTTCAGTCGCTTGGCCGATGGGCCCGGGAGCAAAACGCTGCGGCGCTAGTTTGCACGCACAAGGACCTGGTGAAGCTCGGCGTCGACCAGATCGGCGGCATTCCGCTATGGGCCGTCGAGATCGGCGTGGAGATGCTGGCTGGCGAGGCAGCACTCGACGAGCGCTTGCAAACGATTGTCGCCAAGGTTGCGACGAGCTAAAGCCGCGACTTGAACGGCGAATCACGCTGGCAGCGAGCTGCTGTCACCCGCCTCGCTCACGGGGCCGCTGACTCGCTATTGTCCCCCCCGGCGAGCATGGCTATCTTTAGCCGCCCTTCGGCGGGCGGCTTCGCGCGCATGCTTTGCTGGCGCGCTCGAATCGTACTACGGTCACTCTGGTTGTGCCGATGAAGCTCGGTGTTTTCCTGCCCAATTGGATTGGCGACGTGGCGATGGCCACGCCGACGTTGCGAGCCTTGCGCCGCCATTACGGTCCGCAGGCGCGTATCGTCGGCATCATGCGGCCGTACGTTTCGGAAGTGCTGGTCGGCACGAACTGGATCGACGACCGGCTGTTTTTCGACCCGCGTTCGAAAAAGCCGGAGCTCAACGGCCGGGGCTTCGCGAAAAAACTGCGCCGCGAGCGCTTCGACACGGTCGTGCTGCTGACGAATTCCTTGCGGACCGGCTTCTGGGCCTGGGCCTCGGGCGCCAAACAGCGCGTGGGCTATGCCCGCGATGTCCGTTCGATTTTTTTGACGCACAAGCTTTACGCTCCCATGGCGGGCGGCGAATACGCGCCGCAATCGACCTTGGATGCGTATTTGCAAATTGCCTACGCGCTAGGCTGTCCGAAGGAATCGCCACGCATCGAGTTGGCTACGACCGAGGCCGATGAGCGCGCCGCGGACGATGTCTGGCGACGCCTGGCGATTCCGACCGACAAGCCGCTGGTGCTCTTGAATTCCGGGGCCGCGTTCGGGGCTTCGAAACTGTGGCCCACTGAATACTTCGGCCAGTTGGCGCGCCGCATCGCCGACGAGTGGGGTTATCCCGTGCTGGCGATGTGCGGCCCGCGCGAGCGGGAAATCGCTCGACAGATCACGACGGTGGCCGATCATCCGGGCGTTGTCAGTCTGGCCGATGCGCGACTGGGAGACGATTACCCGCTGCCACTGGGACTGAGCAAAGCCTGTGTACGCCGCGCCGCACTCATGGTGACGACCGACAGTGGCCCGCGACATTTCGCGCCGGCCTTCGACGTCCCCGTGATCACGTTGTTTGGCCCGATGCCGATCTCGCTCAGCGAGACGCACTTTGCGAAGGCGGTTCACCTGCAGCACAAGGTTCCGTGCGGGCCTTGTTTGCAGCAGGTTTGCCCGCTCGCGCATCACCAATGCATGCGCGACTTGAGCGTGGACCGGGTGTACCAGGCGGTGCACGCTCAACTGAGCGAGCTGCAAGGCCTCTCCGCATCGGCGCGCCACGGCGATTCCTGGACAGACGGCGACCGGGACGGCGGTGGCGGACCGCTGGTGATTCCCATACACACCTGGCGCTCGACCACGGCAACCCACGCGGCGGTGGCCGCTCACGCGGTGGTGGCACCGGCCACGGTCGGTCGCCCCGTAATACCTGCTCCGGCCGTCTCGACGTTCGCCCCACAGGCCGCGGAACTCGCAAGCGCCGCGCGGCCCACGGCGGGCACGGCGCAGATCTGGATCAATAGCTCGTATCGCGCCGCCTTGGCTGACGCCGAGCTCGACGACTTCACCGCCGTCATGGCCACGACCGAAGGGCGACTGATGCGGGCGTTGCCTGACCGCGAAAATTGGTGGTTGCGGCTGCACGGTCCCCACGGCACGACGCGCGGCGCTTTTTTGAAAAAACACCACGTCCGCTCGCTCGCTCATTGGGTGCGGGCCAAGCTCGGGGCGATAGCTCCGGCGACACCGGGCCGCATCGAGGCGGAAAACGTCGCCCGGCTTGCCGTGGCCGGCATCGAGACCATGCCCGTCATCGCTTTTGGCGAGCGCCTGAGCAGCGCTGGGCTGCTCGAATCGTTCGTCATGACCGAGGAATTGACCGGCTACGTGCAGCTCGACCAGTTTCTGAGACAGCGTTTTCCGGCCGTCAACGACGAGCGTGCGAGCGGCGAGCCGCGCGATCCAGACTTGCAGCGGTTGCTTGCGCAAGTGGCCGACGTTGCGGCCCGCTTTCATCGCGCCGGCTACAACCACCGCGACTTGTACTGTTGCCATTTCTTCATTCGCGAGCCGCAGTCCGGCCTGTTCGACGTCCGCCTGATCGACTTGCAACGTGTGCAGCACCGGACGCATCTGCGTCGGCGGTGGATCGTGAAGGACCTGGCACAGCTCGCTTATTCGGCGCCACGCGAAGTCGTCAGTCGCAGCCGTCGCCTGGCGTTCTTCAAGGCATACCGGGGCGTGAACAAACTCGGCGCCGAGGATCGGCGTCTGCTGCGCATGGTTCTCGCGAAGAAACGCCAGATGGAACTGAAATTGGGATCGCATCCATGAAAGTGGGACTGGTTGTCCGTCATTTCAATCCCGCGCGCGGCGGTGCCGAGCGCTGGACGCACGAGCTGGCGCGGCGCGCCCTGGCGGCCGGCCACGAGGTACACGTCGTGGCGCAAAGCTTCGGTCCGGCTGAGCACGCGCTGCCGATCGTGCCACAGCCGGTCCCGCGCATGCACTCGCCGTACGCCTTTGCCCTCGCCATCGACGAGACACTCGGAAATCTCGACCTCGACCTGGTACATGACATGGGCTTTGGCTGGCGATTCGACATTCTGCAGCCGCATTTCGGAGCGCCGCGGGCCCAATTCGACCGCAAGCTACAGTCGATGCCCCCCTGGAAGCGCACAGTCCGCCGCGCGCTGACGGCCGTCTCGCCGCGTTGGCAACAGCAGGAGCGAGTAACCTGGCGGCAGTACGCCGATCATCGCCGCCTGGTGATTGCGCTGTCGAAGCTCGTGGCTCGCGACCTGGAACGCACGCACGGCTGGCCGATGGAGCGCTCACGACTGATCTATAATGGCGTCGATCTGGACCGTTACTCGCCCGACAATCGCCAGCAGCATCGCGCCGCGGTTCGCCAGCGGCTGCGTGTCACCAACGACGAGCTGCTGGTGCTGTTCGTGGCCCACAATTTCGCGCTGAAGGGACTGCCGACTTTGCTCCAGGCCGTGGGGCAGTTGCGCAAATCTGGTTGTGCCGTGCGGCTGCTGGCTGTCGGCGGTGGCCAGGCGGATAAATACAAGAAGCTTGCTGTGCAAGTTGGCGCAAGTCCCGGAGTCGACTTCCTGGGCTCAGTGGCCGACACGGCGCCCTTGTACGCGGCGGCGGATGTCTTTGCGCTGCCTACGTGGTACGACTCGTGCAGCCTGGTGTTGCTCGAAGCGCTGGCCACGGGCCTGCCGGTGATTACAACGAGTCACAACGGCGCCAGCGAGATCATGTCCGACGGCCGGGCCGGTTTCGTCGTGGAAAACCCTGGTGACTCGGCAACGCTGTCTCGCCACTTGCGCGCGCTCATCGATCCCGCCACGCGTTTCCGCATGGGCGTCGCCGCGCGCAAGCTCGCGGAGCAATATCCACTAGAAGGAAACTACCAGCAGGTACTGAATCTTTGGGAACAGGTGGCCGGGTGCCTGCGCCTCGCTGCTTAGCAGTCCTGCTGTACGGCGTCACAGGTCCAGGGGCCGCAAGCTCGGGTGTCCCGCGGACGGGCTGGCGCGTCCCACGGACAGACTGGCTACGTCGGCCAGCGGCAGAAATCGAAACGAAGGAGAAGGGCCGATAGGCTTACCGCACGTCGATCGCGTTTACCACGTCCACTTCACGTCCTGCGACAGCTCGAACCAATTCCTGTGCCATTTGCTTGTGGTAAAAGCTCGAGACCGAACCGCGCAGCACCAGCGCGTCCTCACCTTCTTCGACGACCAGATCGCGCAAATCGAAAATATGACTGTCAGCCAGTGCCGACTGCGCAAGCGGTCGCGCTTCACTCAGTGCTCGTTGCGTCGTGGCCAAAAGGTTCCCTCCCGGCAAAGCTCAATCCATCGATGATACGTGCCAGCCGTTCTCTCAACCGAACGGCCCAAACACTCGAGCCAATACTTCATCACCACGCGAATTTGCGCGATGCTGCCCGATATTTCGAATGCCCCAACGCCACCCCACCGGGACAACGTTACCCCGTTACTCTAGGAGCGCAGGTCGCGGACTGTCAACTCCCCGAAGGTCGCTCGTTGAAGGTCCCGAACGATTCTAACGAATTGCTAACTGCAGGCTTACGATTCGGAGACGCCGGCTCGAGGAGCCGCTCCGCGAGGGGTCTGCGGAATGGACATATCGCGGTGCCAGCTACCGGCGCCGACGGCCGCTCCTCCGGTCGTGAACTTGTGAAGACAGGCGTGAACTGTGAAAACAAGGAGGTTTCCGTGCGACATTCCCCCTGGGCCCTTTGGATGGCTTCGCTCGTGACCGTGTTACTGGCACAGGCTGCTAGCGGACAGCAAAAGCCTCCTCCTCCCGCCCAGCCGATGCCCGCTCAGCCGGAGCGCGTCGTCGTTGGCGAGTCTTGCACGGTCGCCGTCGACCGCGACGGCGCCAGCGTGCGGCTGGAAGGGGAGTTCGTGAAGTCCAGCACCCGGTGGATCGTGCTGCGGCGGATTTCCGAGAGCCGCAACGACGTAAACGTGCCGATTTCGTCGAAGATCCCCTTCGTGACACGCAAGAAATCCGAGATTGGCGTGCAGACCGAATATCTGTGGATTCCCCGCCAGTTTGCCGCCGTTGTCAGCCATGCCCCTGCCGAGCGAACGGTTCCGCTCGAGCATCCGCTGGGAGAATTCCCCACCGTTGGCGCTCGCTGCGAAGTGACGCTGCTGACGGATAAGACGCCCGATAAAAAGAAGGAAAAAAAGAAGGTCCGGCACGACGGCACCCTGATCGCGGTGGCCAAGGATAAGATCATGTTCGATGAAGAACGGTATGTCGTCGAGCGATCGGGCGTTCCCGCGCTTTCCGAATTGCCGGTCGTGGGTCGCGCCTTCGGGGCGGACAACTCGCATACCGAGGTCGTGCGCACGGAACTGCAACTGGACGACGTCGCGTGCATTCGTGTCGTTCAGCCGGCTGCATTCCAAGACGAGTCGCCCAAGACCGAAAGCCCCCGACAAAAGTGAGAGCAAAGTTCTCACTGGTGAAACCCCGGGCTTGTGGCCTTGGTAGACCCGACGTCGGACACTCCGGCGCTAGCATTCTTGGCTTGAAGCGGCAATAATCGGCCTACGCCCTCCTTTCGCGCATCGCTCGCAAGTTGGGTTCGCGCCGCCTGCGGAGGGCGGCTCTTGCCGTGGCGCCACCCGAGCGAGCCGGGCTGATGGAAACGATTCTCAATCTCGTCGACCGTTATCGCGGAACGGTCTGGCTGGTGACGCTGGCTTTGCTGGCGGCGTCGCTGTACCTGCTGACGAAGCTCGAAATCCTCGACTCGCCCGAGCGTTGGATGCCGCGCCCCACGGTCGAAGCGTGGGGCGTGTTCGACAGCCACTTCGACGTGGGCGACACCGTGGCTGTCGGGTTGCACTTTACCCGGCCCATCACCGAGGAAGATTTACCGCGACTGAGCAGCCTGCGCAAGCGCTTTGCCGCGATCCCGGGCGTGAAGCAGGTTTACGACACCTCACTCGTGGCCGAGCAGATTGAAGGTGTGCCGCTGATGACGCTTTTGGCGCGCGAGAACCACGATCGATTCAATCTATACGCGGGCGCCTTGTGGGACACGCCCCCGCCGGAGGACCCCACGCGCACCCTGGTCACGGTGTGCGAGCTGGAATTTCATCCCGACAAGGAAACCGACGACGTTCTCAACGAGCGGCGTCGCACGGTCGTTAATGCGGTTCACAAGATCATTGGCGAGGAAAAGGTCGAGGCCGGCTGGGGGGACGCCGTCGAATTCCACGTGGCCAGCGCCATCGTGATGATGATGGAGTTGGAAAAGCGTGCCCGGCAAGTGGCTCTGACCTTTCTGCCCGCCTCGATCGCCGTGGGCATGTTGAGCCTGTACTTCAGCTTTCGCACCTGGCGCACCCTGCTGGTGGCCGTCCTCGGTAGTGCGATGGCGATCCTGCTGGTGCTCGGCTGGCTGGGCGCCGGTGGGGGAACGCTGGGCGTCGTGACCGTGGCCACCCCCGCCTTGATCTCGATCATCGGGGTCGCCTCGACCATGCACTTCGGCGAGTACGCTGCCGACCATGGAACGACGGGCGAAACACGCAATCGCCGCCAACTGGTCAGTTGGGTCGCCGTTCCCTGCCTGGGCGCCGCCGCCACGACGGCCATCGGCTTTTTGATGCTCGGCTTTAACGATCTGGCGCCGGTGCGCGATCTGGGCGTGCAACTCTTTATCGGATCGCTGCTGGCGTTCTTCGGCGTGTTCCTGGTATCGCAAATCATCCCGATTCGCAACGCCTCGGGCGGCGTGGTGCTGACGCAAGACCGGTTCCGCCGCTACGCCACAGCCGTCACCAAAATGCCGGTCGTGACCACACTGGGCCTGCTGGGCGTAACCATCTTTCTGTTCTTCTGCGCGTGGCCCCGTCCGGCCGACTATCCGATCGGTCTGTATGTCGATGCCGACCCGTTCTCGTTTTTCACCGAAGAACAGCCGATCGCGCGAGCCCTTGACCTGTTTTCGCGCCGCGAGTTTGGCGTCTATCAACTCGACGTCGTGCTGGTACCCAAGGAGTTCGCCGCGCCGCCGAAGGTCGGCCAAAAACCAGATCCTGCGTACACGGCCAACCGCGACCGTGCCCGCGAGTACAGCGACCTGATCCTGTCGCGCCGCGACCTGGGCGTGATGCGTGTCGTTTCGACCGACGCCTTTCACCAGCGGCAGCAAGCGTTTCAGGAGCAACTGGAAAAAACGCGCCGCGAAGAAGGCATCGGCGCGTACCTGGCCAAGCTTTCGCGCGTGACCTCGCAGTCGTCGATCTTTTCCTCGACGTTTCAGAGCTGGAACCACGACAAGAAGGCAGAAGGCGCTCTGCGTCTGACTTTCCTCGCCCACGAGTCAGGAGGCGAGGGCTTCGCGCCCCTCTTGCGGTTCGCGCGCGAGAACTTGCCCCATGATCGCTTCAACTGCTACCTGTGCGGCTCGATCGCCCAGGTCGTGCAGCTCGGCGAAGGGCTCTCCGGCGGCATCCTGTGGGGACTCGGTTCGAGCGTGATCATCATCGCCGTCTTGTGCGGGTTCCTGTTCCGCTCACTCAAGTTTACCCTCTTGGCCCTGCCGCCAAACCTGTTTCCCGTGCTGGCACTATACGGCGTGATGGGCCTGTTCAAGATTCCGATCAGCTCCGGCTCGGCCATGGTGGCCACGATCGCGCTGGGCATCGCCGTGAACGACACCATGCACTTCGTGCTGCACTATCAACGGCTGACCCGCGAACAAGGGATGGGCACCCGGCACGGCATCGTGCGGACGATCGCCGATTTGGGGCGACCGATCGTGCTCACGTCGGTCGTGCATATCGCCGGCTTCACCGTCTTTTTGCTGACCGACTTCCAGCCGCTATTTCATTTCGGCTTGTTGTCGAGCGCCGCCATGACCGCGGCCATGTTGGGCGATCTGTTCATGCTGCCGAACTTGCTAATGCTCTTCGATCAGCGGCCGGAAACGGTCGCCGAGACGAGCGTTCCCGAAGCGCATATCGGCCATTCACAGAAGCCACCTGCCACGGTGACCTGAACCATTGTCAAAAGCCGACGGCCGGGCGGAGCATGCATATTGTGCCTTCGCCGAAAAAGCGTGGTACGCGCTTAGACCGTCTTACTAGCCCGAAGCGCCAGCGAGGGAATGCACGGCGCTCACGCCGCTTCGACCTCGGTCAGGCATTCGTCGAGAATCCGCACCGCCTGGTCCATCTCCTCGTTGCTGATCGTTAAGGGGGGCGTCAGTGTAAGGATGTTCCCCATCGTCAGTTTGAAATTCAAGCCCTTCGAGAGCGCGCGGTACATGACGGCCTCGGCCGCGTCGCTGGCGCGCTCGCGCGTCGCGCGATCTTTCACTAGCTCGACGCCCATCAACAGCCCCAATCCACGTACGTCGCCGATCAGCCGATGCCGTGTCATTAAACCGCGCAGCGCTTCGAGCGTGCGCTCCCCCAGCGTTCGGGCGTGCTCGACCAGATTGTGCTCTTCGATGTAGCCAATCGCAGCTAGCGCCGCCGCGCAAGCCACGGGGCTTTTTTCGTGCGTGTAATGCCCGAGCGCTCGATCGGCCGCCACGTCGAGCTCGGGCCGGGCGATCATGGCGGCCAATGGCATGACACCGCCGCCAAGTCCCTTACCGATCACGAGGATATCAGGGGTGACGCCAAAATGTTCGCACGTGAACATCCGACCGGTGCGTCCCAGGCCGTGACAGATTTCGTCGAAGATCAATAGCGTCCCATGCCGGTCGCAGGCGCGACGCACCGCCTGCCAATACTCTTTCGGTGGAATGTAGGGAGTGCTGCGCACCGGCTCGGCGATCACGGCCGCCACGTCGCGTTCGTGCTCGAGCACATATTCCAGGTACGTCTCGCATTTCAGATCGCAGCCGCCGCGCGACGAGCAATCCCACAGGCAGCGATAAGCGTCGGCCGGCGGTACGTGCTCGCAGCCGGGCAGTAGTGGTCCCACGCCGGCGCGAAACACCGCCTCGCCGCCGACGCTCACGCAGTCGAGCGAAGCGCCGTGGAAGCTGTCCCACATCGAGATCACCTTGTGCCGCCCCGTTGCCACGCGCGCGAGCTTTAAGGCCATGCCGATCGCGCCGGTGCCGCCAGGGCAGAACAACGCCTTCGACAAATCGCCGGGCGTGATCTCGGCCAGCTTCTTGGCCAGGTCGACGGCCACGCGGTTCGTGTAGCGCCGCGTGCAAAAGGCCAGTTCGTCGAGCTGCGATTTAATTGCCGCAATGACAGCAGGGTTGGCAAAGCCCACCTGGTGGACGTTGTTGCCGTGAAAATCCATGTAGCGGCGGCCGGCCGTGTCTGTAATCCAGACGCCGTCGCACGACTGCATGGCGTTCAAGCACGGGGTCGACAGCGATTGATGCAGAAAGTACTGGGCGTCCTCGGCCAGTAGCGCGCGGGTCGCATCGTCGAGCGTTGCGGCCTGCCACTGGTCGCGCAGCCGGGAAAGATTGCTGTCCCCCTCGGATTTCTCGGCTGACAAGTCGTTGTCGTTTCGACGATTCAAGGCCGCTCTCTCCCTTCCTCATACAATCTGAATCTTTGATGGCGCGCGATTGCTGGTCGAAGTTAGAATTGCGAGTTTGCGATTCTAATAGCAGCCCGAAGCGCTAGCGAGGGATCGCGTTCAACTGCCACCATCGCTAGCGCTTCGGGCTAATCGTTCCGTCCGGAACCGAGTGCGCAGTGGCCGGTTCCAATCGTCGTTTGCCGCGACAATAGCTGTCAAGCGGCACTTCCGCGTGGCGTGGCCGTGGCCCGGTCGCTATGATTCGCCGGCATGAATCGTGACTCGCACCTTTTTCGCTGGCAGGTGATCACCTTTGTCACGTTGTGGCTGGGCTATGCCGGTTATTATGTCTGCCGGTCGAATCTTTCGGTCGCGGGCCCGCTGCTACAGGCTGAGTTGGCAGAGCAGCCCACCGGTGCCGCCGAGAACTGGCTGCGCGAAGCCCGTGAAGCCGTCAGCGGCCGCATTCAGAGAACATTCGACAGCGTCACAAGTCTCTTTCGCGGATCGAATCCGGCACCTGACGAGGCCGCGGCCGCGCCTTCGAGTGTGAAGCGCGAAGAAGCGATCGGAAAGCGCCGCTTCGGCCTGATCGCCAGCATCAGCATCTTGTTCTACGCGCTGGGCAAGTTCACCAGCGGGATGGTGTGCGACTTTGCCGGCGGCCGGCGCATGTTCTTGTTCGGCATGTTCGCCTCGGTCGTGTGCACGGTCTTTTTCGGCATGGCGACCGGTTTCGCCGCGATGTTGGCTCTGTGGAGTGCAAACCGCCTGGTGCAATCGATGGGCTGGAGCGCGCTGGTGAAGGTCGCGTCGCGGTGGTTTCCCGCCGCCCGGCACGGCTCGATCTTCGGCATGCTGACGCTCAGCTACCTGTTCGGCGATGCGATCGCACGCTTAGGGCTCGGCATGCTCCTGCACCTGGGGCTCGGCTGGCGAGGGCTGTTCTTCGTGGCCGCCGGCGTGCTGGCCACGATTGCCGTGGCAAGCACCTTTACGCTGCGCGCGAGCCCCGCCGACGTCGGCGCGCCAGAGCCCGACGCGAATCCTGAGAACGTCTACGGTTCACGGGGAAATGCTCCGCAGCCGGCCGACCTGGTCGATCTGTTGTGGCCGCTCGTGAGCAGCTTCTCGTTCTGGCTGGTGTGCGTGATCAGCTTCGGCCTGACCGTGGTCCGCGAAACGTTCAATACCTGGAACCCGATCTACTTGAAGGAAGCGGTCGGCCTCTCCGATGCAAGCGCGGCGACAGCCAGCGCGCTGTTCCCGCTGGTCGGCGGATTGTCGACGCTGGCGGCCGGCTGGCTGACCGATCGGCTGGCGCGCGGGCGGCGCGGCGCGATCATGCTGCCGTTCCTCGGCGTTTTGGTCGTGGTGCTGTTCGGCCTGGCCTCGCTCAAGCCGGAAAGCGGCGCTACGGTGCCGCTCTTGCTGACGAGCATCGTCTCATTCGCGCTCTTGGGGCCGTACTCATTTCTTACCGGCGTCCTGTCGCTCGACTTCGGCGGCAAACGTGGCAGTTCGACCGCCGCGGGTCTGGCCGACACTGCCGGATACCTGGGTGCAATCATCTCGGGCTATGGTGTCGGCGCGATCGCCGAGCAACACGGCTGGGCGGGCGCTTTCCACACGCTCGGCACCATCGCGGCCGTCACGTTCGCCGCGGCCGCGCTGTACTGGTACATGCACGACGTGCGACGAGGCCGTGGCGCGGCGTCTACCTAGTGGCGAGATCGACCGCAGTGCTCGCATTGCGACGGGTGCCGCGACCGCCAGCCGCAATACTTACAAAGTCCGGCGTTTTTGAGGGCGCGGTGCATAAAGGGCAGCCGCGACACGAACAGCAGGGTTGCCGTCGTGGATACGACGACCATTTCGGCAACGCCGAGTCCGAATGGGTTTCCCATTTCGGCATGACAGCCGGCCCGTTATCGTTAGCCGAGCAGGGTCGTTTGTAAATTCGCTGCCTGCAAGGCAAAATGCGGCTTCGAAATAGACGCACGAACTGCATATTTGCGGCAACTTGAATGACCACATCCAAGCCAGACGCCAAGATTCGCCTCATAGTTTTCGATTGGGCCGGCACGACGGTCGACCACGGCTGCTTCGCGCCGGTTGTGCCATTTGTCGAGGCACTGGGGCATTTCGGCGTGCAAGTGACCATCGACGAAGCCCGCGAGCCGATGGGGCTGGGTAAGCGCGATCATTTAAAAACCCTGTTGCAGATGCCGCGCATCCGAGAGCAGTGGCAAGCCCGACATGGCCGCGCGTGGACCGAAGAAGACCTCGACCGGGCGTATCATGAGCAGTTCGTGCCTCGTCAGCTCGCCTCGGTGCGCGATCATTCCGAGCTGATACCAGGGCTCCTGGACGCGGTGGCCTGGCTGCGGAATCGCGGGATCAAGATCGGCACCTCGACCGGGTATTTCGGCGACGCGGCGCGGCTTGCCTATGCCGCCGCCGCTGAACAGGGCTTTCGGCCCGACCATAACGTCACGCCGGACGAAGTCGCGACGGGCCGACCGGCGCCGTGGATGATTTATCGCAATATGGAGGCGCTCGGCGTCTATCCGGCGTCAGCCGTCGTGAAAATCGGCGACACGGTGCCCGATATCGCCGAAGGCTTGAACGCCGGCGTGTGGAGCGTCGGCGTCACGCATACCGGCAGCGATGTGGGCCTGTCGGCAAAAGATTACGCCGCGCTGGCGCCGGCCGAGCGCGAAGCGCGAGCCGACCGAGCACGAATCCGGTTGGTAAACGCGGGCGCGCACCTGGTGATTCCCAGTATTTGCGACGTGCCGGCGCTCATCGCGACAATCGAACGCTGGCTGGCCGAAGGCGAGTTGCCGCAAAAATATTAATTCCATCCGGCTTGCGAAAGAACCGGCCGATTTCCCATGGACGAAGACGTCACTTACCTGCTGCTCACGCCCGGCCCTTTGACCACCACGCGCAAGGTCAAAGAAGCCATGCTGCGCGACGTTTCGACCTGGGATCGCGATTACAATGACATCGTCGAAGACGTGCGGGCACGACTGGTGCGCTTGGCGACGCCGGTTGTCACGGAGGCCGCGACCCACTACACGGCAGTGCTCATGCAAGGCAGCGGTACGTTCGCCGTCGAGGCCACGCTGGGCTCAGTCATTCCGCGCGACGGCAAGTTGCTGGTCGTCAACAACGGCGCTTACGGAAAGCGCATGGCCGAAATCGCCCATCGGCTCTGTATCGATAACGTCACGCTTACGCAGCCCGAGATCGAACCGGCCGACGCCGCGGCGATCGATAAGCACCTGGCGGCCGATCCGCGCATCACGCACGTGGCACTCGTTCACTGCGAAACGACGACCGGCATGCTCAACCCCGCCGCCAAGATTGGCGCGATCGTGCGCCGGCATCGCCGCCTTTTTATTCTTGATGCCATGAGCTCATTCGCCGGCTTGCCGCTCGATATATCCGAACTGCAGGCGGACTACCTGATCTCGTCGGCCAATAAGTGCGTGCAGGGAGTGCCCGGGTTTGGCTTTGTTGTCGCCCGGCGTGCGGATCTGGAGCGTTGCCAGGGGCGGGCGCGTTCGCTAAGCCTCGACCTCTTCGACCAATGGCGCGAAATGGAGAGCAAAGGGGGCAAATGGCGTTACACCTCGCCGACGCACGTGCTTCTGGCGCTGCACCAGGCGCTTGTCGAACTCGACGCCGAAGGGGGCGTGGCCGCGCGGGCCGCGCGTTACGCGGAAAATCACCGCCTGCTCGTCGAGGGTCTGTCGCGGCCAGGCTTTCGCCCGCTTTTGCCCCCGGAGCACCGTTCGCCGATCATCACGTCATTCTTCTATCCACGCGATCCAGGATTCTCGTTCGACCGGATGTACGAGGCTCTCAAGCGGCGCGGCTTCGTCATTTATCCCGGGAAGGTCAGCAACGCCGACACGTTCCGCGTTGGCACGATTGGTCACGTTTTTCCCGACGATATTCGCCGTCTGGTGGAGTGCTTCGCCGAGGTCGTACGACAGTTCGACTGGCAGATCTAGCGCAGGCTGCGTTTTGTTGGCAAGGGTGTGCCCGGCATGGAATTCCACGGCCGCCGCGTGACCGTGATGGGGCTCGGTCGCCACGGAGGCGGCGTTGCCGCGGCGCGCTGGCTGGCCAAGCAAGGTGCGATCGTTACCGTCACCGACGTGGCCCCGGCCGAGGCGCTCGCTGATTCGGTCGCCGCGTTGGCCGACGTCCCAGTTGCGCGGTGGCGCCTGGCAGGCCACGATCAACAAGACTTCGACGATGCCGAGACGATCGTCGTGAATCCGGCGGTCCGACCAGGCCACCCGCTCGTCGAGCGCGCGCGCCAGCGCGGCGCGACGATTACGAGCGAGCTGGAACTCTTCTTGCGCCGTTGCCCCGGCCGCATGATGGGGGTGACGGGCTCGAACGGAAAATCGACGACCACAGCCATGATCGCGGCGATCCTCCAGCGGGACGGGCGGCAGGCCTTTCTCGGGGGCAATATCGGCCGCAGCTTGCTTGACGACCTCGATGCAATGACTCCCGAAAGCTGGTCGGTGCTCGAAATCAGCAGCTTTCAGCTCACCTGGCTCAGCGATGATTGCCCCCTGCCCAAGACAGGCGTGCTGACGAACTTCACCCCCAACCATCTCGACTGGCACGGCACGATCGCTGACTATACGGCGGCAAAGCGGCGGCTGTTTTGCGGGCCGCAGGCGGCAAAAACGGCAATTCTTGGCAGCCCGCGGAAGGATTTCGATAGCGGCGGCAACGCAGATATTCGGGGCCGAGTTTTGCTGCCCTTACCCGTCGCTGACATCCCGCCCCTGAACGCCATTGGGGATCACAATCGCGCGAACGCGGCTTGTGCCGCAGCGGCCGCCCACGCCGTTGGTTGCTCGGCGGCCGCGATCGACGCGGCCTTGCGTGCATTCACGGGCCTCGAACACCGCCTGGAGCTGATCGGCACGATCGCGGGTCGCGCATTCTACAACGATTCGATGGCCACCACGCCCGAATCGACGGCCGCGGCACTCGCGGCATTCTCGGGCCGGGCGTGGCTGTTGGCTGGCGGATACGACAAGCGCGTCGACATGGCCGCTTTGACGAAAGCCACCTGTGAACATGCCCGGGGCGCGGCTTTTTACGGGGCCATTGGGCCTCGATTGCACGCCGAACTCGCCGTGCAGATGCCTGGCGAGCGCGTCTCGCTTCATGAAACGCTCGACGCCGCGTTTGACTGGTGCTTCAGACAATCGCGCACCGGAGATTGCATCCTCCTTTCACCCGGTTGCGCCAGTTACGACCAGTTTGCCGATTATCGTGCGCGCGGCGCGCGGTTTCGTTCGCTCGTCGGCGCGCTTGCGCGATTCGAGCGCGCGGCGCAATAGGGGTTCGTGATCGCGCGGGGTGAAGTCACTCGACGCGACGTTGCCGGAGTAGCTTTGGGACGTGAAGAACTCTTGCGTCCCTGAAATCAATTGACTACAGTGCCAGTATGTCGTGCCCAGAGCGCTGCTCTAGTCACGGCATCGCCTCGAGGTTCGACGGCTGTTAGATCTTCCTTGTGGGAGGGTCGAGCGGCGCTGGGAGTCGTTACCTCGAGGTTTTTTTTCGCGCTCGCGCGATGCGGTCACGGGCATCTGGCGCAACAGCCTCGGCCGTGGTCTCATTCATCGCGTCCCTTCCCCGTCGTCTCGAAACCGTGGATGCTCGGCCGTCTAATTCCGCTCACCGTGCCGGCTGGCGAAGGTTCTGCCCGCGCTGTGCCGGCCACGGTATAATTCCTTAGCAAAATTCGCCGGCCGGGCGGCCGGTATTTCCATCTGCCGGGGTTTTTTTTCGAGCCGGTCGTACCGTGTTACAGAACCGCCAGCGCACCAATCCCTTCTACGCCGCTTTGATCGTGGTAGGCATTGCCTTTACGATCACGGCCGCGGCGTACTTCGTAATGACGCTGCGCGGCAACAAGCGCTGGTCCGCCGTGCGCGAGGCACAGAGCGCCCCGGCCGAGGAGCGCCACTTTCTGCTCGTGTTTCTCGAGCAGCACGGCGTCACGTTGATGGCTGGCGAGCTCGGCCTGTTGGCCCTGGCCACTTGGGGCGCGATCGGCACCGATCACTGGTGGAAGGGGAGTCATTCCTCAATATCGAATCCTTCGACGCCACGCCGCGACGAGCATTCCTGAATTAACAGCACTCTCTCCCAAGCCCGGGGGCCACGCATGAAAGTACATCATCACCAAGACGTTCCCAGCGCGCCGGTCGACATGCCCGGCTCGTCGGGCTGCCAGGTTCGTTGGCTGATTGGCGAGCGCGAGGGGGCGCCGAACTTTGCCATGCGGCAGTTCGAGGTCGAACCTGGTGGCCATACGCCCAAGCACAGCCACCCTTACGAGCATGAAGTGTTCATCCTCGAAGGAAGCGGCACCATCCTGGAAGGGAACATCGAGCATCGTTTCCAGGCCGGGGATGTAATCTTCGTCGCCCCCGATGACGTGCATCAGTTTCGCAATACCGGCCCGACGCCACTCAAGTTCCTCTGCCTGGTACCGAACTCGTCGAAAAACGCGCCGATTCATCAGGCCCCCGAGTGCGGCGAACGCTGATCGGGACTTTCTGTAGCTTCCAACTCTTCCCAGCGATTCTTTCCGAACCGCGCGAGCACACCGCGATATGTCGAAGGATGTAAAGGCCGAGATCGAACGAGTGCGCGAAGAGATCCGCTATCACGACCGAAAGTATTACGTCGAGGCCGAGCCTGAAATCTCGGACACCGACTACGACCGCCTCATGGAGCGGTTGCGCACGCTCGAACGCGAGCATCCCGCGCTCGTCACGCCCGACAGCCCGACACAACGCGTGGGCGAACAGCCGATCGATGAGCTGGCATCGATCGAGCATCCGCGGCCGATGCTATCGATCGACAATACTTACAGCGTCGAAGAGCTACGCCAGTTCGGGGCCCGCGTTGCTAAGCTGTTGCCCGACGAGACCATCGAATGGGTCGTTGAGCTGAAAATCGACGGCGTGGCCGTGGCCCTCATGTATGAAAACGGTCGACTGAAATACGGCGCCACGCGCGGCAACGGCGTCGTCGGCGACGATATCACGCACAATATTCGCACGGTGCTGGGAGTACCTCTCAAGCTGCACGGCAAGCACGTCCCCGAGCTTCTGGAAGTTCGCGGCGAGGTCTATATGACCAACGCCGACCTGGTGCGGCTGAATGAGCAACAGGCCGAGAAGGGAGAAAAGCTGTTCGCCAACAGTCGTAACGTCGCCGCGGGCACGGTGCGAATGCTCGATTCCCGAATCTGCGCCGAGCGGCATTTGCGGCTCTTCTGCCACGGCGTGGGCGAGGCCGAGGGCCTGCGCGCCACGACGCACATGGAATTCCTCAAGGAGATCCGCAGCTACGGCCTGCCCGCCACGCCCATGGTCGAATGCTTCGACAACATGGACGCGGCGATCGCCCATTGCGAAACGCTGATCGAGCGGTTGCACGAGCTGGAATTCGAGATCGACGGGTTGGTGCTCAAGGTCAATCGTTTCGACCAGCGCGAACGGTTGGGCCGTACTTCCAAGAGCCCACGCTGGGTGATCGCCTACAAGTTCGAAAAATACGAGGGCACCACCAAGGTCAACGATATTCGCGTGCAGGTCGGCAAGACCGGCGCCATCACGCCCGTCGCCGACTTGGAGCCGATCGAGCTGGCCGGCACCACGGTCAGCCGCGCCAGCCTGCACAATGCCGAAGAAGTCGAACGCAAGGACGTTCGCATCGGCGACGTGGTGGTGGTGGAAAAGGCGGGCAAGATCATCCCGCACATCGTCCGCGTCGAAAAACATCTGCGCGAAAAGACACTGCGAAAGTTCCACTTCCCCGAAAAGTGCCCTGAGTGCGGCACGCCGGTCGTCAAGGACGAAGGGGGCGTGTATATTCGCTGCCCCAACCCCAGTTGCCCCGCACAGCTTAAAGAGCGCCTGCGTTACTTCGCCAGCCGCAATGCCATGGACGTCGAAGGGCTGGGGGACAAGCTGGTCGATCAGTTGGTCAACGACGGGCTGGTGCGAAGCTATGGCGATCTTTATCGCCTCACGCTCGAGCAGCTCAACGACCTGGAGCGGATGGGCAAGAAGTCGTCGGAAAACCTGCTGTCCGGCATCGAGGCCAGCAAAGCGCGCGGATTGGCGCGGTTGCTCAACGCACTGGCCATTCGCCACGTCGGCGCCCGCGTCGCAGCGGTCTTGGCCGATCACTTCGGCTCCATGAAGGATCTCTTGGAGGCCGAAGAAGAGGAGCTTTCCGAGGTCAATGAAATTGGCCCCATCATCGCCAAGAGCGTGCATCAATTCCTGCACAGCCGTGCCGGCCGAGAAACGATCGACGAGCTGCGCGACCTGGGCGTCAAGATGACGTCGCCCAAAGCCAAGGCCGCCACGGCGGCGGCCACGGGCCCGCTGGCGGGTAAGACCCTGGTCGTCACCGGCACACTGGAAAACTACCAGCGCGAAGAAATCGAAGAGCTAATCACGCAACTGGGCGGCCGCGCCTCGGGGAGCGTCTCGAAAAAGACCGATTATGTCGTCGCCGGCGCGAAAGCCGGCAGCAAGCTCGACAAGGCCGAAAAACTGGGCGTCAAAGTCCTCACCGAGGCCGAATTCAACAAGCTGATCGGCCAGTAGCAATCACGCCAGGCTATTTCGCCCGCGTGACGCGCCATGCCAGCGCCGCGGCGCACAAGAGCAATAGCGCCCCCAACAGGAACGACGCCCCCGGCAGCTCGAAGCCGCGGCCTGTCTCGATGAAGGCCGCGAAGGTCGTGGTGAACACGACCGGCCCTGCCATATCGGCCATGCCTCGCAGCCCATTAAGCGCCCCTTGCAACTTTCCCTGCTCGCTCGGACCCACGCGCTGCGTCATCAAGCTCTGGGCCGACGGGCCGAAGAGTCCCCACAGCGAGATAAAAGGCAGGCCACACAGAAAGACAGGCCCGACCGTGGCCAATCCGAAAATCGCCATGCCGATCGTGCCAAACACGAGACCCGCGATCATGCCGCGCCGCTCTCCAAAGCGGCGCACAAACGGCTGCACGAGCAGCCCTTGCACGAACATCGAGCAGACGCCCGCCGTGGCCAATGTCAGTCCCACGGCCTGCTGGCTCCAACCGTAGCGATAGTCGGTGTAGAGAACGAACGTGCTCGGCAGCACCTCGTGGGCCAGAAAATAAATCTGCAACACCGCGGCCAGGCCCAACAACTCGGGATGCGAGCGAAGCAGAGCCAACGCGCCGATCGGATTGGCGCGTCGGAAGCTGAACGCCGCGCGCTTCTCGCGCGGCAAGGATTCGGGCAGGACGAAAAGCCCATAGGCGGCGCTCAACAGCGTGCAGCCGGCCGCTACCCAGAACGGCAACCGCAGATCGATCTCGCCCAATGTGCCCCCCAGGGCCGGTCCCAATACGAAGCCCAGGCCCCAGGCGGCGCTGAGCATGCCGAAGCCGCCGGCGCGCTTGTGCGCGGGCGTGACATCGGCAATATACGCCGCGGCCGTGGTGAAGCTGGCCGATGTGATGCCCGAGATGACACGCCCGACGAATAGCCAACTCAAGGTCGGCGCCAGCGCCATCAGCACGTAGTCCAGACCCAGCCCGAACGTGGAAATCAGCAACACGGGGCGCCGCCCAAATCGATCGGAGAGCGTTCCCATCACCGGCGAGAAGATGAACTGCATCATTCCCCACATCAGCCCGAACACGCCAAAGATTTCGGCCGCGCGGCGGGTGTCGCCACCGAGGAACTGCTTCACCAGCTCGGGCAGCACGGGAATGATGATCCCCAGGGCCAGCACGTCGAGCACGACGGTGACGAAGATGAACACCAAAGCCGCGCGCCGTGCACCGGGCTGAGCCTGACTTTGATCTGCCGCCTCGGCGGCCGTGGCTCCGGTCGGTGCGGTGGATTCCGAAGGTTTGGCGGCCGAAGAATCGGTCATGCGAGCGATGTGGTTGAAGGACGAGTGGCTGAGATGCGACCGACGGATAGAGAATAGGTCGGAACCTAGAACTCGTCCATGCGCGACTAGCACGCGGTAACCGACGCGCAAAAGAAAGGCCCTCTCCTGCACGGGAAGAGGGCCTGTCGTGAAAGCGCTTTATGCTCGCGGTCCGCGAGGAACTACTTCTTCGCGACCTTCAGCTCATCAAGCTTGGCGGCCACGTCTTTGCCGTGGGCAGCGGTCTTGACCTCTTTGTCCACGTACAGAATCTTGCCGTCCTTGCCGATGTAGAACGTCCAGCGCTCGGGTACCAGCCGCTGGTCATGCACTACGCCATAGGCTTTCGCTACGCTCTTGTCGGGATCGCTGAGGATCGGGAAGTCGAGCGTGTGCATTTCGGAGAATTCCTTGTTGAATTCCGGTGTATCGCAGCTTGCCGTGAAATAGGCCACGTCGTAGGCGCGTAAATCTTTGCCGAATTCGCGGAACGACTTGCACTCCAGCGTGCAGCCCGGCGTCTTCGCCTTCGGGAACCAGGCCAGCACCACGGCTTGCTTACCTTTGAAATCGCTCAACTTGTAGGTCTTGCCGTCGGTCCCCTGCATGGTGAAATCAGGGGCCTCGTCTCCGGCCTTCGGTTCGGCATGGGCCATGCTCGTGAGTGCTCCGGCGATGAATAGCGATAACAAGGCGGCGTTTTTTCTGACGGCAATTTTCATAGTTGGTGGGCTCCTTTACTGCGACGAAGAACTGGCAGAGGGCTGTAAACTCGGGGCTATTAGTGACAATACGCACCCGGCGGTGCGGTGGATTTAACCGCCGCCTCGTGAGCGCGTCAGCCTAACACGTGCGCGATCGTCGGTCCAACCTACCAATAGCGTCGGAAACTCACTTTCCCTTCTCTGCGAGCCCGATTCCCTTCGGCTCGGGAATGTCTTCGGTGATGATCTTCCACGTCGCGCCGTATTCGCGCATGGCACGGTAGTCCAATGGTTTGTAAGCCACGGCCAATGGCGGCGTCTCGATCACCTTATTGCCCTGCTGCCGCGAGTCCATGGCAAAGTCCAAGATGCCACTGACCAACAGCGTGCGCTCGACCGGATACGGTGCACGGCCCGCGCGGAAGAACTCCTGAATGGCATGTGACAAAGCCTTGAATAGATTCCGGTTCTGCCACGGGCCGACGTAGAATGCCGTGGCCCGCGGCTGCGATTCGCCTTTCAGCCGGCAGGCAAAATTCCAGCGCGTGCCGCTGCTGCCAACGGCAAGGGCCGTGGCGCCAAAGCCATCGCGGTAGGTCACGCGAATGCCGTGGATGGGCACCGCATCGCCGCTGGGCGTCTTGCCGCGCGACGACAAACAGCGCGTCAGGTCGTGATCCGCCCCCAACTCGGCGGCCATGGCGGCGGTGGCCAGTGGAATCGACCACAGGCCCTCGTCGGCCTCTTTCCACAACGCATCGCCTTCGAGGAACTGCACCCGGGCGACTCCCGTCTCGCCTCCCTGGCGCGCTTCGACAAGCGATTGCAGAACCTCGAGGGCATGAAAATCGTACGACTCGACGCCCCCGCCGTGAATCGAAATCGCGTCCTCGATCTCGGCCCCCGCGGGCAACTCCAAGGGCGGACGCCGCTCGGCCAGCGGTACCGAGCTGCCCGCCATGAAAGGCATTTTCAATTCTCGCGCCGTGTCATACATCTCCTTGGCCCAATCCCAGCGATATGACAAATGCTTGTCGTTGAAGACTGGCACCGGTCGACCGTCGCTGCGCACGACCGCGGCGATCTCGTCGAAGAACCGCTTCCGCGGGTATTCCATCTGTCCCTTGGCGTTGACCGGATACTTGCCGTGTTCGCCGATCGACAGCACGGCGTCGACGGCCAGCTTGTCACCACCTGAGCGCAGGGCCTCGGCGATCGTAGGAAAGATGGGAATGTGATAATCGCGCGAGACGCCACGCCCCATTTCTCCTTCGGGGAACTGGTCGATGTACATACCCACGACATCGAATCCGGGGTCGATTTGCTGGCCGTTGAAAAGGTATGGCTTCAGGAAATTCTCGAGAATGACGTGCGCGTGGCTGCGGTACGTAAACTCGGTAATCACGGCGGCCACCTTGGGACGGGTGCGCTCGGCCGCGGCACGCAAAACGCCAGGAAAAGCCGAAGCGGCAACTGCGGCGGCACCCAGCCCGGCCGTCTGTTTCAAGAAATCGCGACGATCGTAACACGTGGACATCGGCGCCTCCTCGGGGGGCGGAGCGGTAGGAAGGATTTCAGGCAGGACAGGCATCATAACCTGCCATTACCCGCACCGCACGCACCGCCGGCAGGGATTATGCCCGGGCGAAGGGCATGCGAATCAGGCGAGTGCCCTTTACACTAGGATACTAGGCGAGGCGTTCTGTCGTTGGCGCATCCCAGGGGACACGCGTCATATGGCTACGATTCGAAAAGCAACATCCGAAGATCGCGCGGCCCTGGAGCTTTGTTTCATCGAGCTGCAGACCTTCGAGCGGACGATCGAGCCCAATCGCGTCGAGCCAGAGATTGTGGCGGCTGACTACATTGAAGAGCTGCTCGCCGACTGTGTCTATCACAACGGCGCGGTGCTGATCGCGGAGGAAGACGGCCGCTTCGCGGGCTTTGCCTGCGTTCTGTCGCAAGTACACTCCAGCAGCGTGATCGAGAAATACCGCGATCATGCGTACGTCACGGATCTGTACGTGCGCAAGAGCGATCGTGGACGAGGCATCGGCGAACAATTGATGCGCGCTGCCGAGGACTATGCCTTTGCCAATGGCGCGGAAAGAATTCGAGTCGGCGTTCTCGCGGCCAACAACGCGGCGCACGGTCTTTACCGAAAGCTCGGATTTCGGGATTACGAAGTCGTCTTGGAAAAGACGATTCCAGCGAAAGACCAGCCCAAAGCGTAAACATCGTCGATCATCAGCTTATTCGCCTGCGGCGAAAAAGCATGGCACGAAGCGGGTCGAGATGACGTTGCTACGACAGCGCCGCTACGCCGACTCTTCCAAGTTGCTTGCGTGGTTCAACTTATTGTAGAGCGTCTTCAGGCTGATCCCCAATTCCTTCGCCGCCTTGGGCTTTTGCCCCTGATGGCGTTCCAAGGTCTGTTGAATCGCCTGCATTTCGATCTCTTGCAGCGTTTGTGGGACGACCGTCTTGAAATGCGGTCCTTGCAGGCGGCGATGACCAAAATTCATTGGCAAGTGCGCCGAAGAGACAGGGCCATCGTCGCACAGAATCGCCGCGTGCTCGATTACATTAGCCAGTTCGCGGACATTGCCGGGCCACACGTGGCCTTCCAATGCGCGGATCGCATCGGGCGTGAATGCTTCGTCACCGGGGCGCAGATGCGGGCGGAAGCGCTGCAACAAGTGCATCGCTAGCGCCGGAATGTCGCCGGTGCGCTGGCGCAATGCCGGTAATAGCACCTCGAAAGTGTTGATGCGGTACATCAAATCTTCGCGGAAATTTCCTTCGCTGACCATTTCTTCGAGGTCGCGATGCGTCGCGCACACGACACGCACGTCCACGATGTGCGACTCGTTGTCCCCCACGCGGCGAATCTCGCCACTTTCCAGCACCCGCAGCAGTTTGGCCTGCATGGCCTTTGGCAACTCGCCGATCTCGTCCAGGAAGATCGTGCCGCCGTTGGCCACCTCGAACAGGCCCACGCGATGCTCGTCGGCGCCGGTGAACGATCCCTTGCGATGCCCAAACAACTCGCTTTCGATCAAATTTTCGGGCAGCGCGCCGCAATTGACGACCACGAACGGCATCTCGGCGCGCAGGCTTTGATCGTGTACGGCCCGCGCGACCAGCTCCTTGCCGGTGCCAGTTTCGCCGCGCACGAGCACCGTCGAGTTCGACGGCGCTACCTTGGCGATCAGATCGCGAATCTTGTCCATCTGCGGCGAGTTGCCGACCAGGTGCGAGCCGCCTTCGAGGCGTTCTAACTGTCGCTTGAGCGCCTTGTACTTGTTGGTCAGCTCACGCTTCTCAGCCACGCGGGCGAGCAGCCCTTCCAGCTCGACCAGCTTGCAAGGCTTGGTCAAGTAATCGAAGGCGCCCTGGCGAAGAGCCGACACGGCCGTCTCCAGCGATGACTTGCCGGTAAGAACCACGGCCTCGGTCTCGGGCGACAGCTTCTTGGCCCGCTTGATCACCTCGATGCCGTTCATGCCCGGCATATCGAGATCGACCAGGATGCAGTCATACGTATTGCGTTCGAGCGCTGCGGCGGCGGTGAGACCGTCGGGGCAGACCGTGACCTCGTGCCCCATGCGCGGCAGCTCGAGGCTCATCAAGCCCTGCAACGACTTCTCGTCGTCGGCAAAAAGCAGCTTCAATCGTTTATGCGGCTTGGTAGCGATCTTCGATCTCCTTCTGACTATGGGCCAGCGGGAAGCGTACGCGGAACGTCGAGCCGCGTCCCGGCCCATCACTATGAACTTCGATCGCCCCTTCGTGGTCCGCGATGATGCGGTACACAATCGACAGCCCTAGCCCTGTGCCCTGACCGTTACGGCGACGCGTGAAAAACGGCTCGAAGATCTGCTCGAGCACGTCGGGCGTCATGCCGCAGCCATTATCGGTGACGAGAATCTCGGCCTGGTCGTCGACTTCGCGCAGCTCGACCCGGACGTTGCCGCCGGGGTCGAGGCTGTCGAGTCCGTTGGTCAGCAGATTCAGCACCACCTGCTTGATCTCTTGCGCATTGACCGAAGCCCAAATCGGACCGCCGGGCGCCAGGTCGAGATGCTTTTCCTGGTACTTGCCTAGGTGACCGACCATTTCGATCACTCCCTGCACCAGCTCGCGCAGGTCGGTTGTCTGCCGTTTGACCTCGCCGATGCGGGCGAAATCCAGCAGCCGCTCGGTGATGTCCTTGCAGCGGAAAGCTTCATCCTGGATCATCCGCAGATAGTTCTTGACGATCGTGAATTGCTCGTCGTCGGTGGGCACGACGTCGGCCATGCGCCCTTCGAGCGATTCGGCGCAGAGCGCGATCGAAGCCAGTGGATTGTTGATCTCGTGCGCCACGCCGGCCGCCAGGAAGCCGACGCTCGCCAGTTGCTCGCTGCGCACCACTTGCTTGGTGCGCTCCTGAACCTGCCGGTCCAGATCATCGCGAATGGCCTGAAAACGCGAGGTCATTTCGTTCATCGCGCCGGCCAGCTCCGACATTTCATCATGGGCGTCGAGGTGAATGCGGTGCGTGAACTCGCCCGAGGCCACTTTGCGCGAGCCTTGAATCAACACGCGCAAGGGGAGGAAAATCCACTGGTAGAAGAGCTTCACGAACAGGGCCAGCATCACGGCGGCGCTAACGCTCGTCACCCATGTGAGAATAATGAGCGCCCGGTATTCGTCCCGAGCGTCATCGGTCACCAGGCCGAAAGCGTCCTGAAAGTCCAAGAGCAGCTTGCCGGAGAGCTGTTGCAAATCGCGGAGGTCTTCGTTGAGCCGATCGCGCGCCCGACCGTCGACGATCCATTCCCCCGTGGATTGGGCCATCTGAATGCGCGACAGGACTTGTTCGATCTCGCGCGAGGTCGCTTTTTGCGGCCCTTCGTTGCCGAACTGGTGACGGTAGCTGCCGAAAATATCGGCCAGCTTTGCCAGCCGGACTTTGAAATCCTCGCCGACCGCCCGGGCCGCGATGCCGCGCGCCCCGGATTCAATGTTCGAGGCGCTTAAGGCGCCGCGCAAATCGCCCACCCCCTTGCTGAACTCGTTCAACAACGGAAGCTCTGTCTCGACGCGGCCGTGTAGATTGCGCACCAAGGCCCGATAGGCGTACAGCCCCTGCAGCCCGCCCCAGGAGAGCGTGCCGACGATCACCAGCAGGAGCGCCAAGCCCACCAGGAGCTTGTCGCGTATCGGCCACTTCGATAGCAAGCGCGACCTCCATGTCGCCCGACAGATGCACCCGACCGCGCTGCCGCAGGGGCAGAACCGGTAAGAAATGAATTCGGCTCTCGCGCGGGCTGCGGAGTGTACCAGCGATTCGCGAATCGAAGCAAGATAAGCGGCGCCGCAATCTTTAGGACTTGCATGGCGGGTGATTCGGTCGAACGCGCGGCGATGCTAGCAATCCCTTTTCGGCTCGGCCCCGACGTCGCGTTGACCCACCCTACACGCTTGTGCTATCGTCCGCGCCGCGCAAAGCCCGTTTCGCGCTCACTGCCGTTTGTCGCCGCCGCGGCGCATTTGTTTTTCATGGCCGCACACGCTCCCTTGCCTGTGGCTCACTCACGGCGCCGCATTGCCCTGGCGGCGATGGGCGTCGTGATGGCGCTCGTGGCGGGGCTGGGCTATCACTTTCTGTGGCGCCAGCACGTCAAACGGTTCCAGGTGGTTCGGCCGGGCGTGCTGTACCGCGTCGCACAACCCAGCGAGCTAGGCATCCGTTATCTCGCCGAACGGCACCACGTGAAAACCGTGCTCAACCTGCGCCTGGAGGACGACCACCTGCGCCGCGGAGTGCTGGCCGTGGGCGCGCCGACGGGCGACGTCGAATCTCGATTCGTCACCGAACTCGGCGTCCGCAGCCTGCAGTGGGCCATGGGACGCGAGGCCTGTTGGCCGTGGGTCAGCCCCTGGCAATTCGAAGAGTTCTTTCGATTGTTCGACGAACCGGACAATTTCCCCATCGCGATTCATTGTGTGAGCGGCCGCCATCGCACCGGCACGATCGCGGCGCTATTTCGGTTGGAATACGACCACTGGCCGATCGAGCGCGTGCTCGCCGAGATGTACTCGTTCAGCTTCGGGCCGCCGATTCCACTGCAAGAAATCAACCTGCGGACGTACGTGCCACGGCCACAGCCGACACCGGACGAGTGGCAGGTGATTCGGCCGTGCTGGGCGTCCTGTTGTGAGGGGAAGGCGCCGGCTGACTATCCAGGACTCGTACGTTACTTGCGCACCAGCGCCGATCAAGATGAGGTCGGGCGCGTGCTGACCGAACAACTCACACAGGGGGCACTCTTCGCCCTGCCACTGGCCGTGCGGTTGATTGACGCCGCGGATCATCCGGCAACGGAGGCTGCCATCGACGCAGCGAGGTTGTGCCTCCAGAGCTTGACCGGAGCCGAAACGACCGAAACCTCCCAAGGTAGCGGGCGGGACATTGCCGCTGCCGCGTCGATCGTGGCGGACTTCGGCCCCCGCGACGATCAACAGCTACTGCTCGGCTTGCTGCGCGACAACAAGGAAATCTCGCCGGACGCGTTCCGAGCGGTCGTGGCAGGGATCTCGAATCGCTACACGGGTAACCGGATTCCCTTCCTGGCCGCACTTCTTGATAGCACGGACCTCACGCCGAATACGGGCACTGTGCCGGTCCGCCATTGCGATATGGCCGTGGCGCATCTATCGGCCATTGTGGACGAGCGGCTGATCAACGTCGGCTCAACGCCGACCTTGGCCGACTGGGACGCAGCGCGCGAGCGTGCCAAATCATGGCTCAGCACGCATCCGGCCCTGGCCCAGGCGCGCCGCGTGGAACCACCGCCACAACCAACGCGGCTGCGCTAGACTCGGCTACACCGTCTCAAGCGCTTGCGCCAGGTCGGCTAGCAGGTCCTCGGTGTTTTCCACACCGCATGACAGGCGAATCATGTTGTCGGGGATGCCGAACTTCTGGCGCTCTTCAGGCGACAGGCTGTAATAACTCATCACGAGCGGTTGCTCGATCAGCGATTCCACGCCACCCAGGCTTGGCCCGATGCGCGGCAGGCGTACGGCATCGACGACCCGAGCCGTGGCACGCCAGTCGGCTCCCTTCACGAGGAACGTCACCAACCCGCCAAATCCGCGCATGGTTTTCTTTGCGACGGCGTGATGAGGATGATCAGGCAGACCGGGATAATACACCTTTTCAATCTTCGGGTGACGGGCCAGGAATTCGGCCACGGCCTGGCCGTTTTGATTGTGCCGCTGGATGCGCAGTTCGAACGTCTTCAGCCCGCGCTCGAGCAGATAGATATTGTGCGGCGAATTGATGGCCCCCATGATGCCGCGCAGGTTGCGCACCGGGTCGAGCTTTTCGGCGGTCGAGACGATTACTCCCGCCAATAGATCGTTGTGACCGGCCAGATACTTGGTGGCCGAATGCAACACGTAGTCGACGCCCGCGGCCAGCGGCCGGATGTTGTACGGCGTGCCGAGCGTGGCATCGATCAAGGTTTCCACGCCGCGCCGACGACCGATGTCGACAAAGCGGTCCAGATCGACCACGCTCAAGTGAGGGTTCGTGGGCGACTCGCTAATGAGCAGCTTCGTCTTCGGCGTGACGGCGGCATCCATCGCTTCGTAGTCGCACGCCTTGACCTGCCGAGTAACCACGCCGAAGCGCGCCAGGTGCTTGGTGCAGAACTCGCGGCTGCGGTGATAACACTCATCGAAGAAAACGACTTCGTCGCCGGAGCTCAACTTCGCCATCAGCAAGCCCACGATGGCCGACATGCCCGTCGAAAACAATAGCGCGGATCCCCCTCCTTCGAGTGCCGCCAGCTTGCGCTCGACGACTTTCTCGCTGGGGTTGCCGTAGCGCCCGTACTCCTCGCGCGGCTGCTTCTCCTCCAGAAAATCGATCACTGCCTGCGTCGAGGCGAAGGTATAGGTCGAGGCGCAGAAAATGGGATCGGTAATCGAATCGCCGAATTTCTGGCGATCCTCGCCCCCGTGGACGGCGATTGTCGAGAGGCCCGGGGCCTGCACTTGCTTGGACATTGGACGTTCTCCCACCAGACTGAAAACTGTCGGCGCAAGGCACCGACGCCGTGGGATTTCGTCGACCAACAAAAAAACCGCGTTCCCGCCCAGGGGCGGTCGCGGCATTCGCAGGTCAAGCTGGATCGCCGCCGCCTGCTTTATCAGGCGACCCGCTGGCGATGGCTCTTTAGCAGTTCGTGGCTGCAAGCGGCCGCAAATCCCGTGCAGATGATCTTAATGGCTCGTCATCGGCGGAGCAAGCTGAGAGCCGAATCACGCGTTGCGGATTACCCCCATTCTCGGCCGTGTGGCCCACCGGCGCTGGACCGGTTTTGCTGAAAACGTGATGCCGTCTGGCCCGCCAGTTGCTAAAATGAAAGTCGTTGGCGATTTTCTTTTCGGAGACCCTGCGCGTGACCCGAGGCCGGTTTCTCTTCGCGTGTGCCCTAGGTGCTCTGATCGGGGCGACATGGCCCCAGCCATCGGCCCTGGCCCTGGGACCTAGCGAACTCGCGCCCCCGGCACGGCAGGATTCGCGCGATCCGCAGCGCCTTGCAAACCTGGTACAAGACCTCGGGGCGTCATCGTTTCGGGTGCGCGAGCGTGCGACCCGCTCGCTGATCGAGGTGGGCGTGCCCGCGAAAGCGGTATTATTGAAGGCGCTCGAGTCACCCGATGCCGAAGTTCGTTATCGGGCCCGCTTGGTCCTGTCGGACGTGCTGGAGCTCGACTTTAAGCAGCGTCTGGACGATTTCATCGACGACGTGGGCGGCACGCGCGACCATGACCTGCCTGGCTGGCGGCGTTTCCGCGAGTTCGTGGGCGACAGTCCCGTTGCGCGGCGCCTGTTTATCGAGCTCGAACGCAATGAATCGGCGTTGCTGGAAGCCGCGGAGCTCGGCGTGCAACAAGCCACGACGGCCTTCGAAGCACGCTGCCAACAGATTCAGGAAGGCATGCGGGTTCCCGGCCGGCAAGCCGAGCGGCAGGTCCCGGTCGGCACGGTGGCGGCGCTCTTATTCATCGGCGCCGACAACAACGTGGCCGTCAACATGCAGTCGGCCATGTGCGTGACGAACTTTTGTTACCAGCAACCGTTTCGACAAGCCATCGCCGGTGGCGACTACGCGCCGCTTTTGAAGAAGCTGGTCGGCGGTTGGGTGCGCCGCGATTTCGCCAGCGACCCCACGGCCGCTTACCAGTCGATGATGCTGGCGCTGACCTTCAACGTGCGCGACGGCGTCGAGCCAGCGCTCGCCATGCTGAAAGACGGCGGCGGCAACCCTCATATGCGGCAATACGCCTTGCTGGTCGTGGGTAAGTTCGGCGGCCCCATCGAAATCGATCGGTTGGAGCCATTGCTCGAGGATTATGCCGTATGCGCGCAGCAGCAGATCGCGGTGCAAACCGGCGGCGCAAAGAACGGCCCGCCAAATCCGAATAACGTCAAGAACGAGGTCATCGAAACGCAGATCCGCGACGTCGCTCTGGCGGTAATGATCCACCTCAGCGGGCAAAAGCCGGCCGACTTCGGCTTCGAACGCGCTCAGCCCAACGGCACGATTCTCTTCAACACGGCGACCCTCGGTTTCGCGAAGCCCGACGACCGCGAAGCGGCGCTTACCAAATGGCGCACCTGGCGCGCGGAGCACCCGACGGCAAAATAACCGTCCCTTTCTTGACGCGCGCTCTTATGCGGCCTAGCGTGAGCTCGTTTGAGCAATAAATAAGCCCGCTTCATCCGCGGCTTTCACGAGCGGAATGGCCACGAGGGAGCTCTCGCAATGTCGACTCGTCCTGCCACGATCGTTGCGCTTGCCGATATGGTGCATGGCCAGGAGGCCGACTTGTTCGTGCTGCTCAAGAACAAGGATGAATTGAAAACGCGCGACGGCAAGACTTACTTCAAAGTCACGTTTCGCGACGCCCGGCGCGAAGTCAGCTTTCCCATCTGGTCCGACTCGCCGTGGGCCGAGGATTGTCGAAAGCAGTGGACGCCCGGCGCCTATTACAAACTGCGCGCGACCTATCGCGATACGACCTACGGCCCGCAGCTCGACATCCGCAAGATTCGTGAAGTCGTGGCAGCCGACGCCGCCGAGGGCTTCGATCCCGGGCTGTTTGTTGCGCAGTCGCGATTCGATCCGGTGGCTATGTTCGCTGAACTGCGGGCGATCGCCAGTGAAATCAAGAACTCCGGGCTCGCCGGGCTGGTGCTGGCCCTGCTCGACGAGAATCGCGAGCCATTGCTCTCGCTGCCAGCCGCCACGCGCAACCACCATGCCTACTACGCCGGATACCTGGAGCACGTGCTCAGCGTGACGCGGACGGCCGTGTATCTCGCCGATAAGTACGTCGAATATTACCCCGACATGCGGCCGCCGCTGGATCGCGACCTGGTGATCGCCGGAGCGGTCCTGCACGACATCGGCAAACTGCGCGAAATCGAGTGGCGGCCCGAGGGCGCCGAGTACACGGCGGCCGGACGGCTGGTAGGTCATATATTACAGGGCCGCGATATCGTGCGCGAGGCGACGGTCCGGCACCCACTCGAAGGTGACCTGCTGCTAAGGCTGGAACACATCATCGTCGCGCATCAGCGACTGCCCGAATGGGGCTCGCCCAAGCCTCCCATGACTCCCGAGGCGCTCCTGGTTCACTATGCCGACGATATCGACGCGAAGATGAACATGATGTACGTCACACTGCGCGACGACACGACTCCTGGCCCGCTTACGTCGAAAAAGAACCAGCTTTTTCAACACATCTATCGCGGGCTTTCCTAGCGCCACTTTGTCGTGTCAGGCAACGTGTCATCGCAGTGTTATTGCGAACTATCGCGCATCGGTGCGCGAGATTTCACACACAAGATGTGACGTCCGTTGGTCGCAGGCGAGAGCGCTTTAGGGATGTAGCAGAGCCACTTTTCGGCGCTCCTGGGCGTGGCGATGTTACAACGCAATTTGGTCCTGTTACAGCGCGGTTGCGCTCCGATTTCTTCCAAGTGGCTGGTTGTAACTCACCACCCCCCCTAGGGGTTGTCGCAAACGCCCACCTTGTTACTCTGCGTTAGGGGAGGAGGGTTTTTGTTCTTAGGGCTACGGTTTCGAAAGGGTGTTTTCCGCATGGCAAAGAAGGTATCAGGACGTGGTAAGCGAGGGTCCGTAAATAAGGCGCAAGCTATTCGTGATGAGTTTTCATCCCAGGGAATGGAGACGCGCCCGAAGGACATCATCGCGTCGTTGAAGTCGAAGGGGATCGACGTTTCATCGGCACAGGTCAGCAACATCAAAGCCACCTTTGGCAGGCCTCGGAGAGGTCACGGTGCCAATGGTGCATTGAGTGTCGAGTTGTTGATGGAAGCCAAGAAGTTGGCCGACCGCCTCGGCGGCATCGACGTGACGCGCCGCGCTATCGAAGCTCTTTCGAAGCTGAGCTAGCCGATCAACCGATTCGCGACGATCACGAATCATTCCACGGGCCGGCGTGCGCACGCCGGCCTGTTTTTTTGTGCGTCGAACTGCGGGCCGCGCTTCCTGCATCATCGAAAACATGCGCCGTGTCTCTCGAGCCGGTGTCTGCTCGGCCGGAAATCGAGAGGCGAGGCCCCCGAGGGGCGCAGATCCTCGGCCACAGCCTTGGCAACTCTCCTCATCCCGCGCCTCCTGCCAAACAAGTGCGATGTTGCTTATAATGCCGCACTTGCATCGCACCGATCGATCCTTCGGGAGGGGAGAATTCCATGAGCGTCGCCAATCGCGAGAAACAGGTGGCCGAGGCGGAAGAGTTGCTCGGAGATGGCGGACCGCGACTCGGTTTTGCCAAAGGTTTGTTTTTCGGCCAATACCTCGCCGATCGATTGCTACCGTATCCGGACCTGGCCGCCGACCTGGCGACGCGTTCGCTGGCCTCCGACTTGCGCAAGTTTTGCAAAGAGCAGATCGATGCCGCTCAAATCGACCGCGATGCCGAAATCCCCGAGCACGTCGTGCGCGGCCTTGGTCAACTCGGCGTGCTAGGCGCGTGCTTGCCCAAGAGTTGTGGCGGCCTGGACTTCAGCCAGACCGCTTATTGCCAATTGATGGAAGTTCTCGGTGGACATTGCGGCGGCACGGCGCTGTTCGTCAATGCTCATCACTCGATCGGACCGCGTGCCTTGGTTCTCTTCGGCACTCCCGAGCAACAGCAGAAATACTTGCCCAAGTCGGCCAGCGGCGAATGGCTCAGCGCCTTTGCGCTCACCGAGCCCGACGCCGGCAGCGACGCCGCCAACGTGCAGACGCGGGCCACGCCCACGCCTGACGGCAAGGGCTACGTGCTCAACGGCAACAAGCGCTGGATCACCAACGGCGGCATTGCCAACGTGCTGACCGTCATGGCCCGCACGCCAGTCCCCCACAGCGACGACACGAAGATCACGGCCTTTATCGTCACGCCCGACATGCCGGGCTTCGAGGTCGTGGAAAAGCGGATGGCCAAGTGCGGCGTGCGCGGGTCGGCCACGGCGCGCCTCGCCTTCCACGATATGTTCGTGCCCAAAGAGAACATCCTCGGTCAGACGGGCAAGGGACTGAAGATCGCGCTCACGGTACTCGACTTCGGCCGTACCACCTTCGGCGCCAGTTGCACGGGAGCCGCGAAATTCTGTGTCGAGCGCGCTACGCAGCACGCCAACCAACGCGTGCAATTCGGCGAAACGCTCGGCTCGTTCGAGCTGGTAAAGGACAAGATCGCCTACATGGCCGCTGGCGCCTTCGCCATGGAGTCGTGTACCTACCAGACCGCGGCGCTGATCGACGCCGGCGAAGACGACTACATGCTCGAGACCGCCATGCTCAAGGTCTTCGCCACCGACGTCCTGTGGCGGATCATCAACGACACGATCCAGATCTTCGGCGGCAAGGCGTATTTTGCCGACGAGCCTTACGAGCGCATGATGCGCGACGGGCGCATCAATATGATCGGCGAAGGCGCCAACGATGTGCTCCGCGTCTTCTCGGCGCTTGTCGGCATGCGCGACGTCGGCCTGGAGCTGAAAGGCGTGCTCAACGCCTTGATGAACCCCTTCGGCAATATCACCAAGATCGGCGGCTTTGCCAGCCGGCGCATCGGCTCGATGCTCAGTTCGCCCGAGGTCGCCGTCCGCAGCACCGAGTTGCAAGACGATGCCGCGCGGGTCGGCCGGCTCGTCGGCGCGCTGGGCACGAACGTCGAACGGTTGCTCCGAAAGTACCAGGAAGGTGTCATGGACCGGCAATATCAGCTCGGCCGCGTTGCCGACGTCGCCACCGAATTGTACGTCTCGGGCTGTGTGCTCAACCGGCTCGACGCACTCCTCCGCGATCATCATGTCGACGAGGGCGCGCGACAGCGGGGTCTGAAGCTCGGTCGCTATTACCTGCAAACCGCCGCGCGGCGCATGCACCGCAACCTGGCGGACCTGTGGGATAACGACGACGAGGCCACCACCCGCATCGCGAACATGATGCTCGGCAATTCAGCGCCCGCGGCAGCCGGCGGTGGCCACTAAGACCAAAGCGGGTTCTCCACCCGACTGGGTGCCACTGGTGCGTCCCCCAGTGGGCCGGTCGCGCGATTTTGAAACGGCGTCCAACAGCAACGTGCTAACGCGTCCAGTTCAGCCATCCGCCCCTACCGCGCGACGTCTGCGGCGTTTCGGTGGGCTCTGGGTACGCCGGCGGGGGTGGCGGCGCCGGCTGCGCCGGCGCGAGATGTAAGTTCGGATCCGCCAGGTTCACCGGCGGCGTGCTGGCGCCGAGATTCGGCATGGCCCACATCTGCTGCGGGTCGCCCGATAGTTGGTTCACCTGGACGTTGTTCAGGTCGATCGTCATTTCAAATTTCGTCGGCGGCCAGACGATTCTCACGGTCTTCGGCAGCACCACGTTGGCCAGCGGGTCGCGCCGATGCCCGCTCATCAAGGCCGAGGCCAATAGCTGGCCCGACGGATCGTACAGATGCTGTTCCAGGACCCAGCCGCGCGAGTCATCGATGATCATCACCCGCCGGAGGTCGCCTTCGGCGTGCGGCAGCCGCGTCTCGATGCGCAGCCGCCCGCCGCCCACGGGCACGGGGCCCGTATGGTCGCCCGCCGGATCGAGCGTGGCGACGCCGAGCGCGTCGATCAGCCATTCGGGCTCGACCGGCAGGATCTGCCGCGCGGCACTATTCGAGAACTGTTCGTGCCGGCAGAAATAGATAGCGGGCTCCGGCGCGCGGCGCACCCAGAACCAGAACAGCTCATCGTTGCTGCCTAAATCGACCTCGGGGCCCGTCAACAGCGTGTCGGCCCGCAGGCGAAAGCGATGCGGTCGCTCGAGCGCGATGTTCGCTCGAGCTTTCGGCGCGCCTGGCGAATGAATCTCGGCGTCGGTCGTATAGAGCGAATGGATCCTGCCGCTATTGTTATTGACCACCGCCGTTACATCGGCCAACGTCGGCGTCGCCGACAACACGCGCGGCATCACCGGTGAATACGACGTAATGAAGCCCGGGCAACTCGCGCCGCTACTGGCGACTAACAGCAGCACCACGGCCAGCCATAGCGCATAGCGCCCCGTGGGACCACGAAGCCGGCCAGCAGTTTGATTCGCGATGGGCTTCATTCCGATCCGGCGTATAACAAACGTGACAGTTCGTCCTGAATTTCTTGGGCCCGCGCCGCCTCGGGCATCACGGCGGCAACGCGGTAGGTCGCATCCTCACGCGGCGAAAAAAGTACGAGCGTCTCTCGACCGCGTTCATCTGTTTCTTG
This sequence comes from Pirellulales bacterium, assembly GCA_035546535.1. Taxonomy (NCBI): domain Bacteria; kingdom Pseudomonadati; phylum Planctomycetota; class Planctomycetia; order Pirellulales; species Pirellulales bacterium. Next base: position 38,661 of record DASZWQ010000208.1, read on the forward strand.
TTTTTCCAGCCGGAGCACGCGCCGCCGCACGAGCAGTAGCGCCATCACGAGCCGCATGTCGGCCTTCTCTTCGATCCCCTCGAGCCCCGTGAACAATTCCAAAAGCACGTCGTTGGGGGCCAGTCGCGGTCGTTTGGCGTCCGGCGTCGGCACGCGCGATTTCCACCATCCCAAAGAGCGCTCAGGCGGCCCCGTCCAAGCATCGATGGCAAAGTCGAGCCGGCGCACTTCGGCCCCTTCGGCCACCAAGGCCGTAAAAAACTCCTCGCCCGGCGCCAGCTCGCGGCCGCTCGCGGCGCAGTGGCGCGTAAACCGTTGTACGTCGTAATCCATACCCCTCGTTGTAGCCGGCGCCGCACTCACTGCACGACGTCTCATCCCGCGCAAGCGCGCACGGGCACCGCCTGGACGAAAAATTGAACGGCGAAGAGTACTCGAAACGCCCGAGGGGCTCAAGATTGCCAGCAGGCCGCGATTCCCCAAGTTGGCAGCACGCTAGCATCAACCGGACCTGCGGCGCTTTGCCAGGAAGAGACAGCCGCCATCCGTCGAAAACCCGGGCGATTGCCATACCTTCCCGCAATTGATACACCTTGGCGATGCCCCCTCTCGCGAGACAGGCCTTTCTCATAACGGGTTGTGCCAGCGGCATCGGCCGGCATTTGGCCGAGCGTGCGGTGACGGCTGGACATCAGTTGCTAGCGACCGACCTCGATGCCGCGGCACTTGCACGCGAGGCCCAGCGACTCGGCTGGCGGGCACCGCAGGTCGACCACTGCCCCCTGGACGTGCGGGATGCAAACGCCTGGCCGGCGGTCATCGACCGCGCCGTGCAAACGTTCGGGCGGCTCGACGTCGTGATGAACGTGGCGGGTGTGATCCAGCCCGGCTACGTTCACGAGATTTCGCCGGAGACAGTGCTCCTGCACATCGATGTGAACGCGCGTGGCGTGATGCTCGGCACGCAAGCGGCTGCCCGACAAATGGTTCGCCAAGGGCATGGCCACATCATCAATATCTCCTCGATGGCCGGCATCGCGCCGATCCCGGGCATCGCCTCTTACTCGGCATCGAAATTTGCGGTGCGCGGATTTTCGTTGGCCGTGGCTCACGAACTGCGATCTCACGGCGTGAGCGTGACGTGCGTCTGCCCCGATGCGGTGGAAACGCCAATGCTCGATCTGCAAATGACACACGAGGCCGCTGCGCTGACCTTCAGCGCTAAACGATTTCTGAGGGTCGAGGACGTGGGCCGCGCGATCTTCGAACGCGCACTACCGCGGCGGCCACTCGAAATTACGCTGCCCCGCTCGCGCGGCTGGCTGGCCAAGCTCACGTCGCTGTGGCCGGCTTCGGCACGCTGGCTGCTACCGTCGCTGACGCGCGACAGTCTCAAGCGACAGGCGCGATATCGCGCTCAGAAAGAATCGCAGCGCGAATAGGGCCTGCAATGGACACTATTCCTGGCAGTCGCTTCTATCCGCGTCGCTGCTTGCCGCGCAGCCACAATTCGACGAGTGTCCGAGCATTATTGCGGTAAACGTCCGTGACCGCCTGTTCGAAATTGCGCCCGTCGACCAGATGGGCCACGAGAGATTGAAAGGCCGGCAGCTTCTGTAGCAGAGTACGGGCAAAACCGTAGCTACGCGCGGCAAGCTCAGCGTCGAACACCGTGGCCGCGACGAAACTATCGGGGCTGTCGGTGGCCGGCAGGTTTTGCAGTTCCGCGTCCCAGCGTTTCACGAGCGGGCTTCTTGGTTCCACACGGGCGGCGATGGCGCGGGCCGCACCAGCCGCGAACCACGGCGGCATATCGGCAAAGTTGAGCAGGAAACCGCCGGCAATTTGCTCGGCCACGAGTGCCGGAAGAATGTCGTCATTGTCGACACTGGCCGTTAGACAAGCGTACAGATCGGATCCTTTCACGCTGGCATGGCCGGCTGCGTTGCGCGGAGCCTCGCGCCCTTCGACCATGCGTATGAATTCGCTGTAATCGAATTGCCGCTTCAAGACGAAAACGACCAGGCTCCCCTTCACCAGTGGCACTGCCGGGTCGAGCTTCAACAGTTTGACGATCTTGGCACGCTCGGCCTCGGCCAACTGCGAGATTTCGGCCAGCCGGGCCGGCGAGACGTTGCCCATGAGAATGAAGTTGGCGGTCTGCACCATCTCGGACGCCTCGTCCGGAGCGGCCAGGGCCCACAGCTTTTGTGCCTGTACGACACGCTTTGCGGTTAGTTCGTCATGCGTCATCCGGCCGGCCAGCGATTCCTCGACCGCGACGCGCAACGACGCCGTGGCGTCCGAGCCGTCGAACTTCGCTCCCTCCTTGAGCCACGTCTCGAACCGCGCGATCACCTCGTCCGGCAGGGGCGGCTTTTCGAGCGGCATCCGGTCGCCGTCGATGCCGCGTAACCGATTCAAGAGCAGGCTTTCCGTAGGTTTGTCGGCCTCGATCGCCTTGCCCGACGCTCCGCCCGCAAGCAACCCGGCAAACGTTTCCAGGCGCAGTTGCCCTGCCGGGTTGTCGCCGCCATGGCAGCGTGCGCACTGTTCGAGGAGCACTGGCGCCAGGTCGCGCGAGAATTGCACGGTTTCTTTCCCGGTGGCTTTGACGAGTCCTTCCATTTCGCCAGCGGATTTCTGTCCTAAGGGGGCCGTGCGATCATCACCATCAAAAAATGCACCGGCATCGATCCAGCGCGATAGAGTAGCCAATTCTTCAGGCGTGAGTTTGTTATCTCCCTTGGGCATCTGGCCCGTGGCGACAAGATCGATCATGCGGCTCTCGGCGGCGCTACCGGGGCGGATCACAGGACCGTTGCGGGTTCCCTTTTCGAGCGCAGCAAAGGTAGCCATGCTCAGCCCTCCGCGCGCGCCGCGCACGTGGCAGTTGCCGCACTTGGCCATCAGAATCGGGGCCACGTCCGAGGTGAAGCTGGGACCTGTGGGCGCTGCCCGGCGCGCCTTCGCCGGTTTCTTGGTTTTGGCCGTCGGCGTGACCGCAGGCTTTGCGCTGCTCTTCTTCGCCGATGCAGCCTTCGATTCCACCGGCGCCGCCAGCCGCGCGATCGCTCGTTCGGCGGCCGCGAGACGATCGCCGAGGGCGTCGAGCTTCGCACGCATCGCGGGCGAGACGTCCCCGGCGGTTGCCGCCTGGAATGTCGTCTTCGCTTCGCCCAGGGCCGCCGCGGCCTCGGCGGCATTCTTGTCGCGAAAGGCCTTGCCGGCCTTGGTCAACGAATCATTGATCGACGCGATGGCGTCATCAGTCGCATCGGCCGCCGTGGCTCGCTGAGCGACCAAGCCGGACAGTGCAAGCAGGCAAATCGCGAGAGTGGTAGATGCCGTGCGCATGGGCAAGGCTCGGCCCTCGTTACTCGTGTTCCGTTCTGTCGCCGTGGCAACCGGCAGCGCCGGGCCGGCCGACAGCCCCGCCGACCATTATAAAAGCGGCTCGCCGCGGCCGTCCAACGAATTGCGACCCTTCGCGTCACGGAAACGGGCGTCACCGGCCAGGTCGCGGCGGTCGATCAATGCTGGCCGTGGTGGCGGCGGCGGACCGTTCTCTTCAACAGGCGGCTGCGCTCACCGTTGGTCGGCTGATAGCCATGGCGCACGGCAAACCACTCGGCGAAGCGTTCGCGATCGATCGCGCGGGAATTGCGATCGTCCACCAGGTGCCCGAGCTCGTGAATCAGGATGTTATTGAGATAGAAGTCCTTGATCGCCTGCTCGGTCCAGACCAGCTTCCAGCCCCCCTCGGGGTTGCGTATCCAGCGGCCACCGTACATGTTGGCCTCGTTCCGCTGATTCGGCTTCGGCGGCTGATCGTAATACTCGACCAGCCCCTTTTCGATCGGGTAGAGGTACAACGTCGTTCCCCACTGCATGCCGTAGCAGGGGAAGCTCTGTTTCTTTCGGGTGATGCGGCTGAATTGGACGACTTCGAGCGGGTTCAGGAAGGCCGAAGGCAGCTTGGCCAGCCGATCACGCACTTCCTGAGGGGTCACCACGTGTCGATAGCCCGGCCCCGGCTCCTGGATGACAAAGCGATAGCCCGACCCGTCTTCGCGCGGCTCGTACCAGTTCTCCGGAGGCGCAAACGGGAGCTTCTCGTTGCGCTGCCCAAGGCGGGCGCGCTTGCTGAGCGGTACCCCTTGGCGAGCGGGGCGCGCCAGGGGGGCCGTACTCCGTTCGTGGGGGACCGGACCCCGTTTGTACGATTGTCGTTGGGAACGCATCGCGGACCACACCGAGATAAGCAACGAGGGATGAGTGACAACAAGCGGTTCGCCACCAATCCCTGGCTGGCCTGCGAGGTGATCCGCAAGCCGGTCGGTCCGTCATCAAAACTGGACGCTAAAGCCCCTGCCTGACGTCCCCAGTGGGGATGCCTGGCAAGGGCCTACAATCTCATCCTAGCGGGCCGGCGGATCAGAAAGCAAGCGACGCGCGCAAGTGGCTTATACACAGAGACTTGCGGCCATTTTTTTGACACCCTTGACATTCCAAAATGAGCCCCGTAGCGCCCCTTTTTTACTGTCGATCGGGACCTCGAAAGGAGCGTCGCTGATGGGGTTCGCAGCCGCAAGATTTTCGTGCCTGCGCGAGGCGTCATTCGGCGCGAAAAGCCGGCTGCTGCGCAGTGCCGCGGGACGGGCACCATTTCTGATCGCGCGGATGATTGACTCGGTGGCTTGTTAGAATGCTTGGGCGTTGGTTGCGCGAGTGCAAAGCCAACTGCTCTTCCACCTCTATGGCCGAGAGCGAAACAGCAGCCGCGTCCGGCCCGCTGAGAGCAGACCCCTTGAACGTCACCCTCTACACCCGTTCTGGCTGCCACCTGTGCGACGACGCCCTGGCGCTATTGCGACGGCACGGACTTTCGCCACGCGAGGTCGATATCGACCAAGATCCCCTACTCCGAGAGCGCTACGACACGTGCGTGCCGGTGGTCGAAATCGATGGTCGGGAGCGATTTCGAGGGCGCGTCGACGAGCTTTTGCTAAGGCGGCTCATCAAGGCCGGTCCTGGCCGATAAGCGACACAGCGTCGCGATCGACGCCTCTCGACGCTCCCTGGTCACGGTCTAGAATGGCCGTTTCTGGCCAGCGACTTGCGCCGGCAGCGAGAGGGAGCAGCGGCAGATGGAAGATTGTCTGATCATTGGTGGCGGGGTCATCGGCCTTTCGCTGGCCTACGAACTGGCCGGCGCGGGCGCTTCGGTGCACGTCATCGAGCGCGGCTCGATCGGCCGAGAGGCCTCCTGGGCCGGTGCCGGCATCCTGCCGCCGGGCAATATTGCCGACCCAAAAACCGCCGACGAACGGCTGATTCGACTGTGCCACGACCTGCACCCGCGATGGTCTGAGAAGCTGCGTGACGAGACCGGCATCGATAACGAGTATCGACGGACCGGCGGCCTCTATCTCGCCCGAACGGCTGGCGAAGCAATCGAGCTTCGCGAGCAGGCCGCCGCCTGGTGCAGGCAAGGCATTTGGGCCGACTTGCCGTCGGCGGCGGAACTGCGCGATATCGAGCCTGCCTTGGCGGTCGAGGGCCCGAACCTTCCATCAATCGCAGCTTTGTTCGCTCCCGACGAGGCGCAATTGCGCAATCCGCGTCATTTACGTGCATTAAAGGCGGCCTGCACGGCCCGCGGCGTTCGACTGAGCGAAGGAATGGCGGCCGAGGAGTTCGAAACGTCTGGGAATCGCATCACGGCCGTGCGGACGACGACGAGCCGCTACTCGGCCGACATGGTCTGCATCACCGGCGGGTCGTGGAGTCGCGCATTGCTGGGCCGGCTGGGAATCACCGTCGCGCTGAAGCCCATTCGTGGCCAGATTGCTCTGCTGGAAGCACCAGCAGGTTTGCTGCGACGCGTGATCAACGAAGGCAAGCGATACCTCGTGCCTCGCGCCGACGGCCGCGTGCTGGTCGGCTCGACCGAAGAGGATGTCGGCTTCGAGAAGCAAACAACCCCGGAGGCCATCGCCGCGCTCGTTCGGTTTGCCGCGGAGCTTGTGCCGGCGCTATCGGCCGCGAAGATGGAGACGTCCTGGGCGGGGCTCCGGCCCACGACGCCGGATGGGCGACCGTATCTCGGCCGCGTGCCGGGATGGGAGAACGCTTTTGTGGCGGCCGGGCACTTCCGCGCCGGCTTGCAGCTCTCGCCAGGCACGGCCGTCGTCATGCGACAAACCATCCTCGGCCAGCCGGTCGATATCGACCTGGTGCCGTTCCGCGTCGATCGATCGTAACCGAAACAGCAGAATCTTTATGGCCGTTGATACGCCCGCCACGATTGCCGTCATCGGCGCTGGCCCGATCGGGCTCGAAGCCGCCCTGTACGCGCGAGTTCTCGGTTACGAGGTGCGCATCTTCGAGCAACACGAAATTGTCGGCACTTTGCGGCGTGGAGATCCGGCGCGGCAGGTGGTGTGGCGCGAAAGCACTTCTCCGCTTGGCATTGCCGCCCTGTCGGCGCAAGATCCGAGATGGCAGCCGCCCGAGCCAGAGGCCGCGATTTCTCCGGCCGATCTGGCCGAGCGATACTTTTTGCTCCTGGCGCAATCCGATTTGCTCGTCGACAGCCTTTACCTTGGCAGCGCGGTGATCGGCATCGAGCGCGACCTGTCTCCCGGTGAGGTCGTCGAGGAGGACGAAGTGGCCGGCTTCCGGCTGCGTATCCGCACCGCAAGTAGTGAAACTGAGGAGACAGTTGACGTCGTGATCGACGCTTCGGGCCCGGCCGTGACAAGCGAGGCTGACTCGCTCGCATTCGGTGCCTTGCTCGGGACAAAACGGGGGCAATCCACCGCCGGGGACCTGTCTCCGCAGCGATTGCTGACGGCCGAGGCCGATTACTACGTCCTGGGCGCGAAGTCGGCTCCGGTACAGTCAGAATTCCGCTTCGTCGACGGCCTGGCGCAGGTCCGCGACCTGTTTACGATCATTGCCGACCGAGCGTCGCTCGATCTCTACGCCCGCACTGCAGCCCTCAGTTAAGGACTCAAGGCGCGACGTCGTCCTCGCCGATCGGTTCGCGGACGCCGTCCGCGCGAAAGGCACCGGTACGGAGGAATCGTCGCGTATGCTGCTGCACTGTTTTGCTCATCATCATCGACGAGTGCAAGGCGTCGACCAGAATGAAGTCGCTTGCGCCCACCAGACGGGCCTCGGCGACGCGCACCGTGCCATCGTCGTCCCCGTCGAGCAAAGGATTGAAGCCACTGTCGTTGCCGCGCCCGCCGGCGATGATGCCGAACTCGCAGGGGGGCGTCGCCAGATGCGGTTCCAGTTCGCTCCACCGGTGCGCCATTTGCTGCGCCGATTCTCCCAACGTCGTGTCGAAGATCACGTTCCCTCCCAGCCGGTCGGCCACGCGCGAGCCGTGGTTCGGCGGGCCCAACATCACGAACCGTCCCAGCCGTGGATCGTGCCGCCCCTGGTGAGCGAGGGCGTGATCGGCCAGATAATGACGCACGACCAGGTTGCCCAAACTGTGCGCGACGAAGTGAATCTCCTTGGCGCCGTCGAGATTGGCCATGATCGAACGCAAGGCCGCGGCATGATCGGCCACCGAGGCGCGGGTGCTGGGGTAGGCAATGCTGATGACGGTCCAGGTGCTCTCCTCGGCCAGGGCCTCGACCAGGGGGCCCATCTGCTGGCGGGTCCCGATCAGGCCGTGCAGCACCAGCACGACCGTGCCGCGCACCGGCTCGACGGCGCCGCGCTCTTTGAGCTTTTCCAAATGGTCGAGGCACGCCTCCTGGCTGCCCCAGGCACGGCGCACATCGTCGGGATCGAGCAGCCGGCAGTGTCCGGTCACGACGTGGCGCTGGATGCGCCAACGGCCGCAGCAAACAACGTCTCCCCACAATTGCGTTCCGCCGCGCGTCGGCGCGACGACGTTGGGAGGATCGGCCAGGAAGTTCGCACGAATGACGGGCCAGCGCATGAAGCCAGCCGGCTCCTCGGCCGGCGCCAGCCCAGCCTGCAATACGAATGCCCCCAGCAGCAGTGCGGAATGGGTGCACAAACGGCGCATCGACATGCCTCGTCAGGACGTTCCAGCCCGCGTCCCGCAACAGAATAGGGGGCGATACGCTAGCAGCCGCGGTGCCCAGCGGCAAGACCATTCGCGCCCACGCCGCGGCCTGGCTTGCGCACTGAAAAAGTGCGTAAGGAGAGGTGGGAGCGCCGCTAGCAGGCCGAAAGCACATGCGCTACAGCCCGCGGACACTTCACCCCGCGGACAAGGGCACCGACGTCGCACCCTTGGCCGCCTGCGCAAGGGCGTCGGCTTCGGGCCCCAGGACACACAGTCGGCGGATCGCCGTGGCGCGACCGGTCGCTTCGTCGACGTCGACGATCGTACCACACAGGCGCGGATCGCCGGTGGCTACCTCGAAATGGCTGGGCAAGAACGTCCGCGTAGTCTCCAGAACCCGGTCGATGCGCCGCCCCAGAATACTTTCGTAGGGGCCGGTCATGCCCACGTCGCATTGAAACGCCGTGCCGCCAGGCAGAATCTGCTCGTCGGCCGTGGCCACGTGCGTGTGCGTTCCCAACACGGCGGATACGCGCCCGTCCAGGTACCGTCCGAGCAACTGCTTGTCGCTGGTGGCCTCGGCGTGACAATCGAGCACGATCACTTTTACATCGGCCGGCATATTCGAGAGCACCCGGTCGGAGGCGGCAAAAGGACAATCTACCGGCCGCATGAACACGCGCCCCAGCACGCTGAATACGCCCACGGGAACCCCGTTGCGCGCTTTGACGACGGCCAGTTCGTGCCCCGAGGCCTCGGCCGGGAAGTTCGCCGGCTTGACGATGTTCGTCTCCTGCTCCATAAGCGGCGCGATCTCTTGCCGCCGGTAGATGTGATCACCCAGCGTGATGCAATCGACGCCCGCGCGCAACAGCTCGCGGTAAATTGCCGGCGTGATGCCGGATCCGCCCGCCGCGTTTTCGCCGTTGGCGATCACCAGGTCCAGCTTTTCGCGCGCGATCAAGCCCGGCAGAGCTTGCACGATGATGTGCCGCCCTGGCTTACCGACCACGTCGCCGATCAACAAGATACGCAACCGTTTCTCCTCACGCACTCTTAAGGCATGGCCGATGGAAGGTTAGATGGAACTCAATCGCTGGGCTTTAGCGGGCAATCTCCGTGAAGCGCGATTCACGCAGCACCGTCACCTTGATTTCGCCCGGGTAGGTCAACTGCTCTTCGAACGCCTTGGCGATGTCGTGGCAAATCTTGGCGGCCGACGCGTCGGTCGTGTCCTTGGCACTGGCCAGCACGCGCAGCTCGCGCCCGGCCTGGATCGCAAACGCATGATCGACGCCGGGGAAGCCGCAGGCGATCGTTTCCAACTCTTCCATCCGCTTGATGTAACGTTCCAAGCTCTCGCGACGCGCGCCAGGACGCGAGGCACTGCAGGCGTCGGCCGCGGCCACGAGCACGGTGTAAGGATTATCGATCCGCAAGTCGTCGTGGTGCCCCAGCGCCGCGTGGACCACCTCGGGGCGTTCATTATGCCGTTTGAGAATATCCGCGCCGATCTTCGGATGCCCGCCTTCGGCTTCGTGGTCGGCCGCCTTGCCGATATCGTGCAACAGGCCGCAGCGCCGTGCCAACTTGCCGTCGAGGCCGATCTCTTCGGCCATCATGCCGGTGAGGAACGCCACCTCGATCGAGTGTCGCAGCACGTTCTGACTGTAGCTGGTGCGGAAGCGCAGGCGGCCTAAGAGGTGGATGATCTTGGGATGCAGCCCAGGCACGTCGGCTTCTTGCGCCGCTTCCTCGCCGAGCTGTTGCAGGTGCTTCTCGAGCTCGGTCTGCGTTTCGGCAACGATCTCCTCGATCCGCGTGGGATGGATGCGGCCATCGGCAATCAGTTTGCTGAGCGAGATACGAGCGACTTCGCGGCGCACCATGTCGAAACCACTGACGATGACCACGCCCGGCGTGTCGTCGATGATGACGTCGACGCCGGTCGCTTTCTCGAAGGCGCGGATGTTGCGGCCTTCGCGGCCAATGATCCGCCCTTTCATGTCGTCGTTGGGGATGTCGACGGTGCTGGTCGTGGTCTCGGCCGTGTGGGCGGCGGCGTAGCGCTGCAAAGCCGTGATCATGATGTCGCGCGACTTCTCCTCGCAGACCTCGGCCATGTGCCGCTCGTGCTTCATGATCAGGGCGCCCGACTCGTGCTGCAGCTCGGCATCGAGCTGCTCGAGCAGCCGGCGGGTGGCTTCGTCCTTGGACAGGCCGCTGACCTGGTGCAGGGTTTGCCGCTGCAGATCGAGCAGCTTGCCCAGCTCGTCGTTGCGGCGGTTGGTTTCCTCGATCCGTTCAGCCAGCTTGCGCTGGTTCCCCTCGACCATTTTTTCCTGCTTGCGGAGCTGGTCGCCCTGCTGTTCGAGCGCGTCTTGCCGCTTGTCCAGCATGCGATCGCGCTCGTGCAATTCCTGGCGAATGACACCCAGCTCTTTTTCCCCCTCGGCCTTGACCTGAATGGCCAGCTCTTTGGCGGCCAGCTCAGCTTCTTTGCGCCGTGTTTCGATGTCGCGCTCGGCCCGCTCGATGATTTCGCGGGCCCTCTTTTCGGCATCCGTCTGCCGCAAATAATCCAACATCTTGATCAAAACGAACGTCATGACGGCCGCCACGGCAGCGGTCACGAGCACGGTGACAACATTCGATTCCACGGTTCACCCCCGAAAATATCAACGCCGCGCGCTAGCTAGTGATCCGCCTGCGCAGCGATTGGCCTAAAACACGGAATGCCCGCAGAAGGCGGACAGGCCAAGGGAGAAGTTGGACGCGGCGGAGCAGAAAAGCCTGGCCGCCGGCCAAGTGAGCCAAACCAAAAACAACCTGATTGATGCCGTAGCGCTGCGCGAAGCCGAGCGTTATCCGCTTTGGGTCGGGGAATCGTCCGAACGGCGCGCGCGAGGATGCACGCGCGGCGGCCTTAGAGGCCAGGAGAACTCGACCTCACCCCGCCAAACCACGGGGGTGACTCCGTACAACGGAAGCAGCGTCATCCAGTCGTTACGCGGAAGCTCAAGCCCAAGGCACGGACTGGGTTCAGAATTATGAGGGTTCTGACGCGGTACGCGTGCTAATTCGACTTGAGGGGCCTTCTTGCCTTCTCCGCTGGGAAGTAGTCCCAGCAGTTGTTGCAAGATAATGATCAAGAGGTGCATCGTAGGGGCCGACTCCCGCAAGCGACTGGTTCTTCCCACATCAGGCAGATCCAGTTGCAAACTCGCTATAACTTCCCTTGGCTGACGCCCATTCCTGCTGAGCCGCCGCGGTACAAACTCGCCGTATTCAAAGACTGCAACGGTGACGTTTGCGCCCTCAAGCAGGACCGGCAGTCCCCGCCGGGCAGGGACCACTGTGCCGTAACACGAACAGCCACGAGTGTGCGAGCCAGTCGCAACTCGCTACCGGACCTGGAACTGGCAAACTAACGTCATCCTAACAGAGTCTCCCGAACCTGCAACCATTTTAGGGTTTACCGCTGGCATATGCGGTTGGCAAGGACCATCTTGTGGCTGGTGGTCCGCTCGCAAAACAATCAACAAAAGCCGCCGGAAAAACATTGTCCCGCAGAGATGCCGTGACCCCAACTTTCGAAGCCCAACTGGCCGCCGCCTGGCCCCCGGACCGCTGGCAGGATGTTACCGTGCTCGTGGCGGTCTCGGGCGGACCCGACAGCACGGCGCTGCTTTGCGCGCTGGCGGCCTTGAAACCGCCGGGCCCCGGTCGACTGATTGCCGCCCATTTCAATCATCGCCTGCGCGGCGAGCAAGCCGATGGCGACGAGCGGTTCGTCGTCGAATTGTCCGGCGCGCTGGGAGTCGCCTGCCGCGTGGGTCGGCCAGCGGTCGCTGACGGGCTGGATACCGGGGCTGGCGCCGACCGCGCCGACGCCTGCCGATCGAGCGAGGAAACGTCGCGCGCGGCACGCTACGATTTTCTAACGCGAACCGCAAAAGAGCTTGGCGCTCGCTACGTCGTCACCGCGCACACGGCTGATGACCAGGCCGAAACCGTCTTGCACCGCATCCTCCGCGGTACCGGAGTGGCAGGCATGGCCGGGATGGCCGAGGCGCGCGAGCTGGCGCCAGGCATTGCTTTGGTGCGCCCGCTTTTGGGTATCAACCGGGCGACAGTACTCGATTACCTGACCGAGATGGGGCAGTCGTTTTGTCACGACAGCTCGAATGCCTCGCTCGATTACACGCGCAATCGCCTGCGGAATGACCTGCTGCCGAAGCTGGCTGCCGAATACAACCCGCGCGTCGTCGAGTCGCTGCTGCGACTGGCCCAGTTGGCGCGCGAAGCGCAACGGATCATCGAGGTCGACGCCGCGGCGCTTGCCACACGTGCGATCGTGTCGGCCGGACACGCGCAAATCGTCATCGACACCGCCCCCCTGGCCGAAGCCACGCCCTACCTGGTGCGCGAAATGCTGATGGCGATTTGGCGCGAACAAAACTGGCCGCTGCAGGCGATGGGCTTCGACGAGTGGGACGCACTCGCTGCACTGGCGATCGAGCCGCTGGAAGCCCAGCGGAAGCGAGATTTTCCCGGGTCGATCACCGCCGAGCGAAAGGGTGAGAAGCTGGTTTTGAATAAGTGCTGAGCGCGAAGTGATGAGTGATGAACGTCGAAGATGACAGCTCAGCACTCATCGTTCATCACTTCGCACTTTGCCTCATCCTTGATTCGGCAGGTCGCCCACGAAGCCGGCACTGGCCAGCGTCTTCGCCTTCACCACGTCGACCAGCTTGATGGCCACGATTTGCGTGTAGGACAGGATCACCTTGCGAGCACCGATCGTGTCGGGCGTGCGCCGCTCGATCAGCAAGAGCGCATCAGTGGTCATGAAGCCGTCGAACGGCACCTGCTCGCCGAACGCCGTCACCAGCACGCCGCGCCGCGGCAGTTCCTTGGGCCAGGCCAGAAAGTAATCACGCCACGCGGCACCGGCATCCATACCGAAAGACTCCTTAAGTAGGGTGCCCTGCGGGCACCAGAATTATGACGACGGCAGCGCAAGAAAGCACATTTGGCAGGATTTGCACGAATGCGATAGGGCATGGTGCCCACAGGGCCCCCTACTCTCCTACAACGCCACTCAAATCGTCTGACTTCAGCGTCTGCGGGAACAAGGCGCACCATTCTTGACCATAGACTCCCAATCGCACCCAACGGTGAAACGAAGAATACTGCCAGTCCTTTGGCGAACGGACCAACCCATGTTTGACCGGATTGAAATGAATATAGTCGAGCAGCCTGGCGAAGTCTTCCTCATCGCGCACGGCATGCTCCCAAAAGCGTCGTTGCCAAACGCCGTGTCCACCGCGATTACGACGAGATGCCGTAATCGGCATCTCGTCGCCACCCTGCGCTAGCCAAGACTTCGTGAACTCCTTTTTGATCCAGCCCAGGCGCCGCGAATACGACGCATCGGATGCCGGCAGGGTCCAGAGCGTATGGAAATGGTCGGGCAA
>DASZWQ010000209.1 GCA_035546535.1 Pirellulales bacterium
CGCGCAAATCGCCGCAACTCAATGGCCGAGGCGGGGATCGAACCCGCACACCGGTTACCCGATACGGGATTTTAAGTCCCGTGCGTCTGCCTATTCCGCCACTCGGCCTTGGCCGATATTCTACGGCGTCTCGGCGTTTCAACCACTCCAAAGTTTCGAAGTGGCGATCGGAAATTCGACGAACTTGCGATCAGAACCATTGATCGACGCAGATTGGCATCGTCCTTGCGCGAGAGGCGAGGCACTTGCAAGGTACTGGCCGCTATAGTTTCGGACGACCTTTCCGACATCCGGGGACGCTGGAAAAGTTAGCATAGGTGTAGACGAGGGATTGCACTTGCAGCCCATCGGTCAGCAGCAGTTCGCGCCCGCGGCTGATGTCGTCGGCGCGTGCATCGGCCGCGGCGTGCAGAGCGGCGCAAATGGTTGTCAAGGCGATCGCTGCACGACGCATGCCACACATCTTTGCTTCTCGTAATCCCCGTCGCGTCCTCCGCGTCGCTGCCGGGCGCAACGCCAGGGTCGCGGCTCGTTAAAGATCGGCTGCGGCCTCGCTGACACTCACTCCGGCGGAATTCGGGATTGTCGTAAATCGTCCGTCGCTAACCCGGCCGGCCTTGATGACATGGGCAATGCGCAGCAAGAGCACGACGCATATCGCCATCCCAATCGTGGCGAATCGGAAGACCACGGACACGTTCACGTTCGCATCGCGCAAAACTCCGCCTGCGTATATCGACAGGCCGCCGATCAGGCACCCGAACAGGTTCAAGATTCCATACCCGGTGGCGCGATAGCGTTCGTCGGCTACCTGGCAGAGGATGGGCATCATGTTGGCGTCGTTGAAGGCAATCGTGAGGCCAAAGATCACCAGGCCCGCAAGAGCCCACGGCAGGACGTCTACATTCGTGACAAGCAGAATGGCGGGCGCGGCAACCAACAATCCAACGATAGGCACAAAGACGCGTCCGCGATCATCGGCGCGGCACCAGCGATCGGCCCAGGCGCCGCCGACAAGTACGCCAACGAGCGACGCCGCCTGCGAACATCCCGTCGCCAGGAGGCCCGCCTTTCCCTGCGACAGATGAAACTGCTCGGTCAGGAACGAGGGCATCCAACCCGCGACGGCCCAACCCGTAATGCTGAGCAAACCCCAATAAGCGAGCAAGATCAGGTACGACGGACGCGTAAGAAGAGCGCCGAGCGCCGCAACGAACGTGACACGACGCGAGCCTCGGTCTTGCATCTCCGCCGGCGCGTCGCGCTGTGGAGCGTCGCGCAACAGCATGAAAAGCACGAAGGCGTAAACAACGCCGGCCACTCCGAAAAGCTGGAAAGCAAAATTCCACGTATATTTCTCGGCCAACCAACCGCCGACCCCCGCCACGCCCCCGCCGATAAAAACGCCTGTCATATGGATTCCCACCGCCAGCGAGCGTGTCGTGCCGCGGTGATAGTCCGTAATCAGAGCCAGAGCCGCGGGAATATAGCTCGCTTCGCTGATGCCCATCATGGCGCGGGCGAACAGCAGCTCTTCGAACGTGTCGGCTTGCGCAGTGAGCCAGGTGACGGCCGACCACACCAGCACGCTGCCAATAATGATCCGGCTGCGACTGAAGCGATCAGCGAGAAATCCCGCCAGCGGGCTCAGCAATCCATAGACCCACAAAAAGGCGGACGTGAGCAAGCCGAACTGCGCGTCGGTCATGGGAATTGCCTCGACCAACGATCCGCGCATCGTCGTGATCATGATGCGGTCGAGGTAATTCAAAATGGCCAAGGCCCACAGCAGCCCGAGAATGAGCCACGCCCCTCGCAACGGTCTTTCGGTTGCAGCTTCCATAGGAAATGGCTCACCGCTGACGGCTATCTCTACCGCGACTTGCGACAGTTACCACGTGCAAAATGTTGCCAGCCGAAAAGGCCGACGACCAACAACATCCAGCTCGAGGGCTCGGGTATCGGAACGGCAAGCGCGCTGGCGCCTCCGAGCGCGAACGCCTGGTAGTCGGTTTTAAACCGCAGGAAATCCGCGAGATTCACCACGCCATCGCCATTCAAGTCGGCCGCCAACCCCAGCCCCGTTTGCATCCATTCACTTTTGAGAATGCTGTAGTCCGCAAGATCGGTGGTGCCGTCGTCGTTCAGGTCGCCGGGGGCGAGGCCAGAGTGGAAGCTGTACACCGTGGCATTGGTCATTACGAAACGTATCTCGACGGACTTTCCGGCTAACGCCGCGAGACTATTCGTCCCGGACCACTGGGCCATTTGGTCGAGGTAGTCTCCGGGCGCGATCGTCAGGGCAGTCGCGGGGCCAAAGCCCGGCATGGGAAGCAGGGTCTTGGGATCGAGAATCACGACGCTCAGCGCGCCGGTAACCGTGGCATTGAGGATCAAATGCAAATCGCCGCCGGTAGGAATCGTGATCGCCGGCGTGGTCCACATGCCCTGTTGATTGCCCGTCGACAGGATGCCTTCGAAGCGATCCTCCTTGATCGTTTCCAGATACATGCCGCCGGAGGATTGCGGCGTGGTGTTATGCTGCTCGGGAAAGTAGGTGTAGTAGAGATATAAGTTTCCGCCCGACTCAGGGATCGAGCTCGCCATATACGCCTGGCCGAAACTCGAACCGGGCTGGCCGTACGGCGACAGGTTGAGGATCGATTGCTGCGCGTTGGGAAACGACCAGTTCGCACCGTCGCGACTGTACATGAATGTCGGAAAAAGCGGTCCATCGGCCTGGCCCGCTGGATGGAAGTACGTCGACGGAAGACCGATGTATTGCCCCTTGTACGGCACCACGCCCGGCACGTAGATATCCGCAGGGTTTGATCCAGAGGCGAGGGCGGGAACATTTGCGGGGTCGACGACCGTAGTCGGCGTCGTCCAGTTCGAGCCCCAGGTGGTGCTGGTGGCCATCATGACTGCGCGGCGTTCGCCCGCGCTACCCGAAGGAGACAACCACTGGCGCATGTACGCGACATATTCATGTTTGCTGGGATCCCAGAACGCGGTGTTTTGGGAATCGAGCGCGTAGATGCCTTGCTGCCAGCCGAGCGCTGTCTGGATGACGCCCGACTTCTGCCAATACAACCCATCGGCTGACGAGTAGGCGTTGAGACTCAGCCCCTCGAATTGTCCGTGCGAGTCATAAACGTTGGTTGTCGCCGTCATGCGATAGCGCTCGCTGGCGGGCGCGGTCGGGTCGATGAATACGCTCGGCCCGGTGACGAACTTATCCGGTAGATTTACGAAGTTGTTCACCGGATTGGTGGTGTACGTCGTCCCGGTAATGTTCAGATCGGGTTTCGTCCAATGAATTCCGTCGCTGCTCGTGGCCATCGCGAGAAAGGTGTTATCGCTCTGACCCTGCCGCACCTCGTAATACATTCGCCATTGGCCTGTCGTCGGATCCTCGACTACGTCGCCGGGATAATTCATGATCAGCCCGCCCTCGGACGGCTGGTTCAATGACAATACCTCGCCGACGTAGGTCGCTTGTCCATTGACGAGAGTGGCGTTGATTAGATTGGTTTGCAGCGAGGGATCGGCGGCGAGGTAATGGAACGAGTTGTCGTCGGCGCGGGCAGAATCGATAGCGCCGCCGAACAGCGTAACGGCCACGGTCAAGGCTGGAATGACATCGCACACTATGCTGCGGCCGCCCGATCGAGTGTGCATTACGCCTGTGCCTTCCCGCGCCTCATCTCGTTTTGCGCTGTCGCAGCCGAAGGCCGTCATCATTTGCAGAAGTGCTCAAACGCCGCATGCCGAAACGCCTCCTGAGTTTCGGCGCCCTTGCCGGGAAAGCCGGCGTGTTGCACGAGCCAGATCAAGATCACGTTGCGAGTCCTATCGAAATACGTATTCGTCGAGTAGGCGCCGCCGTGTCCGTATTGGCCGGTGCTCGCTTGAAATCCAAAGCCGTAAAAGTCCTTGACGCCCTCGGGCGTTCGCTTATCGGTCATTTTCTCGACCGCCGCCTGGGACAGATATCGTCGGCCGTCCAGTTCCCCTCCGCGGGCCAGCATCTGATAGAGACGCGCTAAATCCGCGGCGGTGGAAAACAAGCCGCCGCCGGGCATCGGGTAACGCGCGGCGCGGTCTGTCAGCGGGTAGTGAAGCTGATCGATCGTGACCTCGACGAGGCCCATACCGTTGGGGCCGGGCGCGTACGCCTTGGCGAGGCGCGCGACTTGTTCCTCATTGGGCCAGAACGTCGTGTCCTTCATGCCCAGCGGCTGGAACAATCGCTCGTCCAGAAAATCCTCGAAGGGCATCCCGGCGACGACCTCGATGATTCGCGCAGAAGTATTGATGCCAGCGTTGCTGTAGCCGAACTTTGTGCCCGGCTCGTATTCCAACGGCGTCATCGCATAGCTGCGGACCCGATCGGCCAGGGGAAGCCGGTCGAGGGTCGGAACCTCGATCGCCGAGCGGAACGGCAAACCGCTCGTATGCGAGAGAAGATCCCTCACGGCAGGGGGGCGGGCAGGCTTTTTCAAAAGCACATGTGCGTCGTCTTTCTCGGCAACGACCATCTGCCCTTGGAACTCGGGCAGGTATCGCTCGACCGGGGCGTCGAGATCGATTTTCCCTTCCTCGACCAGCATCATGACCGCGATGCACGTGATCGGTTTCGATTGCGAGGCAATCCAGAAAACCGAGTCGGTTTGCATCGGCTTCTTGGCCGCCACATCGGCGAAACCGGCAGCCTCGACGTCCAGCACCTTTTCCTTGGTGGCGATCGCCATCACGGCGCCCGCTAATTCCTGACGCTCGACGTACGGCTGAACGCCGGCGGCAAGTGGCCCTTGTTCGGCCGCACGCGCGTTTTCGCACGGACGGAACCAAACCAACGCGCCGGTCAATACGACGAAAGCGATGGAAGAACTTCGAATGCGCATCAAGGTCTCGTGGATTGGTGCCAGCCCTGAGGTCCGCGATTACTTCTTCTGGAACTCGAGGGGAAAATCGTACGTGTTGTTGGTTTGCTCTGTCGCGATCACTACGGTCAATGTCGAATCGCTGTTGAAGATCGTGGGGATGAAATTCTCCATGACATCGACCATTCGTGGACCATCGCGCATGGGGCTGGGCGCTTTCTTGCCTGTCTTCTTCATCGCCGTGATGCGCACCAGGTAGCGCCCCCCTTCGACCAACCCGGAATTTTGAGGACACGTATACCGGCCCGCGGTGATCTCGGTGCTGGCCGACCCACCTCGGGTGCCATCGATGGGAACAAACTCGATCGAGCCGTTTTCGAGGGGGGCGCCGTTGAAGGTCACGCTCCCCGTGGGCTGAATCTCGGTCCGAGAGCAGCCGCTACAGAGCACCACACCCAACAAGACCAGCTTCGCTCCTGCCACGCGCGTCCTCCGCATTGACTTGATTCCAAAACGCTATGGGATCGTAACCGGTTCGCTTGATCCAATGCTGGCCAGCGACTGCCACGTGACCAGGTCAATCGAGTTGTTGATGAAGTGCACCGAACCATCGGCACACAGAACGTTCACACCGCCAACGTGATAACTGCGGGCACAATAATTCTCGGAGCTCCAACAGGCGGCGCTGCCGTTGCACGGCGCTTTCTGCGAGTTGCAGTAGCTGGTCATGGGGTCGGTTGTGATAGCCGACGACCACACCTGATCCGGTGAAGTGGAATTGGGCAGGCGACTATGGCTATATTGGACGCCCCAATCATCCCACCAGCGGCCGCGGGCGTCGTTCGTGCCGTCAGGACCGCTAATCGTCTCCGACACGGCCACTGTGTTGGACGTGCCGTCGGTGATGTCGGCAAAGCGCCGGCCGACGTTCCAATTGAAAAACGCCCGCTTGCCGGAATTGACAGACGGGTTGAAGGCGTTCGAATTGTAGCAAGTGCTGCCGATTTGAGCTGCGAAATTAGGCGGGACCGCCGCTTTCGGCTCCACCAGGATTCCATCGGCGCTATAGCATCCCACGTAATTGCTGCGCGAATAGCCATTCGAGTCGAACCCCGCTTCATCCGACGGACAGCGGTACATCGAGATCACGGTCGACAAAACCTGGAAGTTCCCCGGGTCGTCCTTAAAAACGCTGTACAGGTTGGCCAGCGACGTCTGTTCCAAGTAGGCCAGAATGAATTCCGGCCAATGAGAGCGGAGATTCGTCGCCGTCGTTCCGTACATGGACTCTTCCGAGCCATAAGGAAACCTGCCGAGCGCGTCGTGGTGATTGTGCAGAGCCAGGCCGATCTGCTTCAGATTATTCGAGCACGAAGAGCGCCGCGAAGCCTCGCGTGCCGCTTGCACGGCCGGCAGCAAGAGCGAGATCAAGATGCCGATGATCGCGATAACGACCAGAAGTTCGACGAGCGTGAAACCGGGATGGCGACGGCGATTTGCATCGACTGCCTTCCGCGGACCGCCGAAGAGAGAAGGTGACCTAGGATCGCCGCGCATCATGACGACCTTTCGCGAACGGATTTCTGCTCGTTACACGCCTTCGACGGCTCTGTCCAAATCCCAACCAGCAGCCCGACGAGGAACTGCTGCCTCGTCGAGCGCTGCTGGCTGGTGGTGCTGGTTCCGCAACATCCCGCGACCGTGTGACGCGCCGTCACGTCGAATCGCGGCGTAAATTCCGAAATCTGCTGGCGCACACGGCCAGTCCCAAGGCCATGAGTGCCAAAGTCCCTGGCTCGGGCACCGGGGCGAGCTGTCCGTTGCTCTGGGCACCGCCGGGCAAGCTGGCCAGCCAATTCGAGGAAATCACGGCGAGGTCCTGCGAGTTGACAATGCCGTCATAGTTTGCGTCGCCCGAGAGCATCGACGCCTGCAACCAGTTCGACGAAACCACGGCAAGATCCTGACTGTTGACGATGCCGTCGTGGTTCAGATCGCCGGCCAGTTGTGTCTGATAGAACACACTGCCGATCTGTGTCGCGCTTGTGCCGACCTGATGGAACTGCAGGGCCAGGTCCTGGGCCGAGCCAGCCTTGAATGCCGTGCCCAGCACCTCGATCTGGCCCGGGTTGAGCGTCGACGACGACGTGAGGTTCAATTCCGACAGAGCATGACTTGATGGGCCGACCGACTCCCAGCCGCTGGCGCCCTGGCTCGCAAAGCCTTTGAACCCTGCGGTATTCAAGCTGCCACTGGCCGAGGTAAGTTGGTACGCGTCGAGACTTACCGCCGTGGAACTCGGGTTGATCAGCACCATGTTGCTCGACAGGATCGAGCCGTTCGCGGCAACCGTGTTGATCACTTCCGCGAACAGCGTTTGAACGGTGCCGTACACAACAGGTGTTGGGTAGTCATAGTCTCGGGGCGGCACCGAGTAACCCCACAGCAGATCCTCGGTCCCGGTCGTGTTGAACGCGTAGCCCAGACTGAGTGTCTGACCGGGAGTAAGCGTCACACTCGAGGTGAGATTCAACTCGCTCAGATTGCTCGTCGAGGGTTGCACGGGGTCCCAGCCGGGAAGTCCCTGGCTGGCCAGGCTATCCCATTTCGACAGCGGCAGGTTGCTAGGATCGGGAACGAGCGAGCCCGAAGCTGAGGTGATTTGATATCCGTCGAAGGTCACCGTGCTGCCGAGCGCCGGGTTCTGGATCTCGGTCAGACCATTGGCAGGGTCGACCAACAAATGTAAGAACTGATTTTGTGCTGACGACCGGGTTACGGTCGCGGCGACAATGATCGCCATCAGTAGCATGACTTTGGAACGCATAATCCTCAGGCTCCCCTCCGCACGCGCGAGGCAAACAGACGGTTTTCGACAGTCCGCGCGATGCGTTTCAATGAGATGTGTTCGATACGGTGTTGTCTGGTAATGACTCATGAATCGTGACTACCTATCCAATTGGCCCTAGGCGCCGTGCGGGTGATCCGCACGCGCACGACGGGAGCGTCGAATAAACAGCCACGCGGGGAACGAAAGCGTCATTAGCAACCAAGCGCTCGGCTCAGGAACGCCGACCAGCGCATTGGCACTGCCGAGGCCATTGAATTGCTGGTAGTCGGCCTTAAAGAGCGTGAAGTCTTGGATGTTTACCGTGCCGTCGTTGTTCAGGTCGCCGGCAATGCCGGTGCCGTTCTGCAACCATTCGCTCTTGAATAGTGTGTAGTCGGCCAGATTGACGACACCATCGTGGTTAAGGTCACCCGCTGGGAGTGCCAAAGACAGGCCGAAACGAGCGGCATTGGCATTGAAGTTCTGGTCAACTTGGGCAGTTGAAAGGGCGGTGTTGTAGACGCGCGCAATGGCGACATTCGCATCGGCGAAGATGTCATGGACTCCGCCATAGCTGCGAGCGCCAATGTCGAAGAATGCATCGGCCGACGCGTTACTGTCGGATTGAAACTTTCCCATCAAGGTTCCATCCAGGTACCACGAGGTGCCCGTCGCGCTGCCATCGGTGCGGCTCACGACAATCTGGTGATAGCCGTCGGGTGAGGCGTGCCCGGCCGAATTCGGAAGGGTCCAGATACTGCCAATGTCTCCATTGGGCGTGGCAGTTCCGGCGATGTCGTAGAGCGAGTCGGGGACCCAACCTGAACCGCCAATTCCCCCTTGTGCTGCGGGTGGGACGTAGCCGATGGCGCCGTTACCCTGGCCGGCGCCGTTGGTGCTGTGGAACATCAAGCCGCCGCCACCGGCTTTAGGGGCGCCGGGCCCCGTGATCTGGGCCCAAATCTCATAAGTAAACGTGGTGGAATCGAGCGCATTGCCCGCGGTGTACGAGTTCTCGATGTCCACGTAGTCACCGCCACCCGCGGGCGAGGCTTGCAACTGCAATGCGTACGGATTCGCCACGGTGCCGTTACCAATCCAGTTTGGCGCACTAGCCGAGCCGCTGAATCCCAGGTCGCCATTGTAGGTGGCCCCCGTCGGGGCCTTGTTCACCCAGGTCGTTCCTGACCCTAATCCGTTTGCTCCTGTTCCCTGCGAGTCAGCGGCATCCAGGTAAAGCGTCAACCCACTAGTGACGACTTGGGCCTTTACGGAACTCGTGATCACACCCATTGCCATGGCAAGAGCTGCGACCTTCCAAGCGAGGGGCCGGCGAATCATTTCACACCTCAGAGTTGATGAGACGAAAGACAAGAGGAGCACCCTGAAAAAGAACGCACCGCGCACGCGTTCCACGCAAACTCACTTCTCCGACGTCCTGACCATTGGCACTGCCTCGACCGGCATGACCACGCTCATAGGGTCGGGCATCCTTCCAGCACTCATCTCTGTAAGCATCTGTCCGATCTTGCGAAATTGTTCACGCAAGCTGCAGCCCTCCTGCGGGCGAACAGCGTCAAACGGCAGGCCCCCCTCCTGCACCGTGTCGTCGTAGACGATTCCAATGTCTTCCGGGATGCGCAGACCGCGCCGCTTTGCTGCTTCGGCCGCGGCCCGTGCGAAGCACGGCAAGCGGCACAGCAGCGCGCAGGGAGCTTCGACCTCGGACAGAATGTGTTCGAATTCATTCGCCAGATCGGTTGGCGACGTGGGAATGTTGCGAATCTGGACGGAGTTCAGCCCGAGACCCGCCGCATGCGCAGCTTCTTGAATCCCGTCGAAGGCCAGGTTATCGCCGCGGCGCCATAACTCGCGACTAACGAACATCAGTCGTCGATAGCCGGCGTTGATCGCCATTTCGGCAAGCAACTGCCCCAGTCGCAATTGATCGACCTCGACCGATGGCAGTCGAATGCCCGGATAAACGCTGCCGTTGACGACCACGGGTACGCCGGAGTCGGCCAACAGTTGCTGCACCGAGCGCGGACCGAGCGTAAGTACGATGCCGCCCAGCGATGAATCGCTGATCGCCGCGGCGAGCTTCTTCTGCACATATTGCATCGCGTTCCGCAGTGGCACGATATGGGTGTCCAAGCTGACGTCAGGAAAGACTGCTTCCAGGCCCGCTAGAATTTCGCCCAGTTCGACATGAATCGTCGGGTTGTCGTCGACGAAGGTGATGTAATGAATGCATTTCCCCACCGATGCCTCACTGACTGCTTCCGCGGCGGGACCGACAAATGTGCCGCGGCTTCCGTGGCGCACTAAGAGTTCGCGCTCTGCCAGAACATTCATGGCCCGGTTGGCCGTCATGCGACTCACGCCCAAAAAATTCGCCGCGGCCTCGGCCGTCAGGTACGGGTCTCCCGAACGAAGTCCCTTGCGGCGGATGTCCTGTGCAAGCTGACCGGCAAGACGCGACAGGCGAGTTGGCTGGACAGTCGACTGAGTTGGCATGGCCTTGATTCCCGGAATGCGCTGTTTTCCCCGGACCATTGCGTATGTACCATCAAATGGTTAGAATTGCAACAATCATCCCAAAAAATATTCCAATGAATCATCTTGTACCAGACATGTTACGAGCGTTCGGGGCAATTCGTCGCTGCAAAACCCGCGTACGGCCGGGGGCGGCGTGTTACGGCGACCCAGAAGGACCTGGCAACGAGCTTCGATCGTTTGCCTCGTAGCGAAGAAATCAGGAACCGAGACCGATGCCAAAATCCGCTCATGTCATCACCGCGATTGGCACTCCGTTAGATGAACAGGAGAACCTGCACCAGGAAGGGCTCGAACGACATCTGGCGGATCAATGGAGCGCCGGCATCGACGGCATTCTCGTCGCGGGTTCGATGGGCGTGATGCAGATGCTGCGCGATCGTACTTATCGCGCTCTTGTCGAACGCGCCAGTCAATTGTCACGCGACCGGGGCGAAATCCTGGTCGGTGTGGGTGACGCCGGCTGGGCGCGCACTTGCGATCGGATCGAAGCCGTTAGCCAGTACGTGATTGACGGCGTGGTTGTGCTGACACCGTACTTGTTTCAGTTTTCGCAGCAGCAACTGGTCGAATACTTTCTTGCGATCGCGGACGTCTCACCGGTTCCCGTCTATCTGTACGACTTGCCCGTGCTGACCGGCGCTGCCTTGGAATTTGACACCTACGTCGCGGTGGCCAGGCACCCGAACATCCGCGGCGCCAAAGTGTCGGGTCGGCTGGCATTCGCCCGCGAGTTGATGCAACATTTCGGTGACGGCTTCCGCATCATTGTTGCCGAGCCCGACAAGGTCGATACGCTGTTGAGCGAAGGAATCATGTCGCATCTCGACGGCATGTTCGCGATCGCGCCGCAGTGGATCATGAAGATCACAAGCGCCGCGGCCGAGCAAGATTGGGCGCGGGCCGCCGATTATCAACGCAAGCTCAACACCTTGCGGGATGCGCTGTTGACGGCGCCGAGTGACATGGGCGCGTTTACCGCCATGATGAATGCGCGTGATATTCCCGGAAAGTTCCATCCGGCGCCGTATCCCGCTCTCGACACCGAAGCGCGTCGAGCGCTTGTTTCATCGCCGATCATGTGCGATCTATTGGAATCAGGGTCCGCGGCGCGCAAGGTCATTGCCTGACTTACGGGCACCACATTCGCAAGTTTAACGTTGTAATACCCCTTCCCTGTTCCGAAGGCTCGGCACTCATGATGAACTCGCACATCCGCGATGGAGTCGTCGCGAAGAGTACGTTCCATGTCGTCTTGCTGCTCCTGGCCTTGCTGTCCGGCAAGGGGATGTGTGGTGAAACGCGATCGCCGGGCGCCGTCTTCGACGTCGGCGATCGCGCTCAGTTGTTTATCGACAAATTAATCGTACGTCAGAGCGACAACGTCGCCTTTACGCTGCATCCGGGCAAGAAGCATCCCTCGAACCCGCTGGTCGTCGCGGATCAACCGTGGGAGGGATGGCGCGTGGAAATGTATGGCAACGTGCTTTTCGACGAGCAAGAGAACTGCTTCAAGATGTGGTATCTGTGCGCGGGCGCCGGAAAGTTTGCCGAACAGTTCGCCACCTGTTTCGCCCGCAGCGCGGACGGCATCCATTGGGAAAAGCCGCTCGTGGGAACCGTGGACGATGGCAGCGGCAAGCCGAACAACATCGTTTCGCCTCATCACCTGGCCAGCGTCTACAAAGATGTGAGCGATCCCGATCCGTCGCGGCGGTACAAGATGACCTGCTCGCGCTTGGATGAACGCTACCCTTCCTATTCCTATTGGCGCATGGTGTCACCCGACGGCTTTACGTGGAATTTAGAGGGCAACGAGCCGTTCGCGCCGGGATTTGACGTCGTCAATACGCACTGGGACCCACATCGCAAACTGTTCGTGGCCTTCAACAAGACCCACGGGTTGATGTGGCGCGGGTTTCCGCGGCGCTGCTTCGACGTAACGAGTAGCCCCGATTTCAAGACCTGGTCCGCGCCGGTGCCGGCGTTTCGGCCGGACCTGGCCGATGACGCCAGTTCGCTCGCGCGTCTGGAGGCAACCAGAGGGGCGCTCGATCGCCCTGATGATGCCAGGCTGATGCGCACCGAATTTTATGGTGTCGGCGCCTATCCGCACGAAAGTTGCACGATCGCGTTTCCGTGGATTTTCACGATCAACAATCGGGCGCGATGGGGCAATGACGAGGGGCCGATGGAGGTGCAGTTGGCCGTCTCCAGGGACCTGGCCCAGTGGGAGCGCCCCTTTCGCGAACCGATCATTCCCATGGGCCCGCTCAGCGAATGGGACAGCGGCGGCCAGGTCACGGCGTCGAGCGCCATTCGCGTCGGCGATGAGATTCGGCTGTACTACGGCGGCAGCAACTGTACGCACGGCACGCCCGCCGTTTACCGCGTGTACTTCGAGGACGGCTCTTCAACCGGCCGACAGACCAGGTTCAACGGCAGCATCGGCCTCGTGACGTGGCCCCTGGACCGTTTCGTATCGGTTGATGGGTCGAGCCAGGGCGGGACGCTGACGACGATCCCGTTCACGTTTGATGGTGGGCGATTGGAGATTAATGCCCGCACGAAGGGCAAAGGCTCGGTCGTCGTCGAGCTTCTTGACGCTGCCGGAAAGCCGCTCGACGGATTTGCCGCCTCCGAACCGATTCAAGGAGACGACCTGCGTCACACCGTTCGCTGGCAAGCCAAAACCGACGTGAGCGCGTGGGCGCAAAAACCGGTAAGCTTGAGGTTCCGTTTGCAGGATGCCGAGTTGTACAGCTTCGCTTTCCGCAAATGATCCTTTGAATCGACACATGCGACAATTTCCAAGCCCGCTCTGAACACCAGGTAGTTCGAACTCATGCCGCTCGAACCCATTCGCGACCCTCGCCTGACGCCTGGCCATTTGCCCTACAGCCACGTGGTGAAGGCGGGGTCTCTGTATTTCATTTCCGGACAGGCGTCCTTGGACGAAAAGGGAGATTATGTCGAGGACACGTTCGCCGGCGAGATGCATCGGTCGCTCGGCAATCTCAAAAATGTGCTGGCCGTCGTGGGCCTCGATCTCTCGCATGTGGCTCAAGTTCGGAGCTATGTGGGGAAGGAAGAATGCGTCGAGGAATACAATCGCATCTACCGCGCGTATTTCCGAGAACCCTACCCGGCGCGGACAACCTTGGTCGATTGCTTGGGGGACTTGAAGTTCGAGATCGACGCCATCGCCGTGGGTTAGCTTGTTCGTACATCGTGTATCGGAGTTGTTTTCATGCGCGTCGGTATCGTTGCTCTGTTACAAGAATCCAACACGTTTCTTGAGCGGCCGACGTCGCTGGAACGGTTCCGCGAAAACCTGCTGGTGACTGGCGACGCGGTACGCGGCGCACTGGCCGAAGCTCATCACGAAGTCGGCGGATTCTTTCAAGGGCTGGATGTCGCGGGGATCGAGGCGGTGGGCATTTTCGCGGCCCGCGCGCTACCGTATGGATGCGTTACGGCCGAGGCGTGCGAATCGTTGACCGAGATTCTCGACGCCGCCTGGGAGCAAGCCGGCGAGCTCGACGGCCTGCTCGTCGCACCCCATGGCGCAACGGTTGGCGAAGATGCGCCCGACTTCGATGGCTACTGGCTGGGACGGGTGCGGAGCAAGCTCGGTCGCCAGAAACCGATCATCGGCACCCTCGACCCGCATGCGAATCTTTCGCCCGCCATGATCGCGGCCACCGATACGCTCATTGCCTACCGCACGAATCCCCATTTAGATCAGCGCCAGCGAGGGCTGGAAGCGGCAAGCCTGATGGTCCGCACGCTGCGCGGCGCGATTCGCCCCGTGCAGCGTGCCTGCTTTCCGCCATTGGCTATCAATATCGAACGGCAATTGACTGCCGCCGAGCCTTGCCTGGGCTTGCTCGAAACCTCCCGCCGACTGCGCGAGCGCCCCGGCGTACTTACGAGCAGCATCTTGCTGGGCTTCCCGTATTCCGACGTCGCCGAAATGGGTTCGGCCGCGATTGTGGCCACCGATGGTGACGAGTCTCTTGCCCAGGAATTGGCCGACGAGCTGGGGATGGCGATGTGGAATCGCCGGGACGAACTTGTTGGGCAGTTGGTGGATATTCCCACAGCACTCGACAAGGCCCAGCAATTGTCCGGTCGAGTGTGCCTGCTCGACATGGGAGATAATGTCGGTGGTGGCTCACCCGCCGATGGTACGCTCATCGCGCACGAATTGCTGGCCCGAGGGATGGGGCCGTCGTTTGTATGTCTTTACGATCCCGCGGCCGTGGAAATCGCGCGCACCGCGGGGGTGGGAGCAACCGTGCAACTGAGCGCGGGGGGCCATACAGATAAGGAACACGGACCTCCGCTCGCGCTCGAAGCGCGCGTGTGGGCGTTTGCCGAGGGACGTTGGAAGGAAACCGAGCCGCGCCATGGCGGCATTGTCGATTTCGATCAAGGGCTCACGGCGATCGTCCGCGCCGGCCCACTCCTCGTAATGCTGACAACGCGCCGCATGGCGCCCCTGTCGTTGGGCCAGCTTACCGCTTGCGGCGTCGATCCCACGGCCTTTCGCTATCTTATCGCCAAGGGAGTTCATTCTCCCGTCGCGGCCTACGAACCGGTTTGCTCGCATTTCGTCCGCGTCGATACTCCCGGCGTCACGACCGCGGACATGAACAAGCTCACTTACCAGCACCGACGGCGCCCGATGTTCCCGTTCGAAGCCAACGTCGAGTGGAACCCGGCATCCGCCCAGCGAATCGTGACATGAGCGACTTTCACGCGCTGCAGACAGAACGGATCGTCGGCGCCAGGCCCGGGCCGCACTTGCTGATCTTCGGCGGGGTACACGGCGACGAATTCGAGCCGATGGTGGCCATTCGGCGCCTCGCTCGCTCGGTACGTGGCGCGGACCTGCGTGGCGCGCTCACACTCGTTCCGGTCGTTAACGAGCCGGCATTTCTGCGCGGACATCGCCTGGCCGAGGATGGGCTCGACCTGGCACGAACGTTTCCCGGCCGAGCCGACGGAAGCATTACCGAGCAAATCGCGCATGCAGCGACTCGAATAATCGTCACGGCAGATTTATTGATCGACTTGCACACGGGCGGCACGACCATGTCACTGTGGCCGCTGGCCGGCTATTCGCTGCATCCGGACGCGGGCGTTTTGGAAAAGCAGCGCCGCATGGCGAGGGCCTTCAATTTGCCATTCGTGTGGGGCACCTCGCCGCATCACGAGGGGCGCTCGCTCTCGGTGGCACGCGACGCGAACATCCCTGCCATTTACACCGAGTTTCACGGAGCGGCCACCTGCGACCCCGCGGGCGTCGATGCCTACGTATCCGGCTGCCTGAACGTCATGGCCGAGTTCGAGATGATCGATCGGCGTGAATTCGCCTCCGCAACAAAGCTCGTTGTCGAAGATCCGCGCTCTGGTTCGGGCCATTTGCAAATCAACAATCCGGCGCCGTGCCGCGGTTACTTCGAACCAGCGGTTTGCTTGGGGCAATCCGTGCGTACCGGTGACTTGCTGGGAACGATTTCGGACCCGCTCGGTAAAGAAGTCACGCCCATCCCTTCCCGGCAGGACGGAGTCGTCGTGCTGCTGCGCACGTTTCCACGCGTGCTCGAGGGGGACTGTCTTGCGGTCATCGTCGAAGTCGAACAAAATCTCGCCGGGACCTGAGCTTTTCACTCCTTGGGCAGATCGAACGCCTTGATGTCCGCCGAAGATATTCCGCGCAGGCATTCCGACGTTCTGGTCGTCGGCGGCGGCATCATTGGTGTGTGCTGTGCGCGAGAGCTGGCGGAGCGCGGATTGTCGGTGACCATCATCGACCAGCGCGACATCGGCCACGGATGCTCTTACGGCAACGCCGGTTGGCTGACGCCCTGCTTTGCCCTGCCGCTGCCGATGCCTGGCATGCTGCTTAAGTCGCTCGGCTGGCTCACGGATCCCGACAGCCCTCTCTACATCCAGCCACGCCTGAGCTGGATGCTCGTGGCGTGGCTGTGGCGTTTCATGCGCTCGATGAAGACCGACCTCATGCAGCAATCGGTGCGCGTGCTGGTCGAATTGTCCAAGCAAAGCCTGGAAGCTTACACGCGGTGGGCCTCCGACAGTCAACGCAATTTCGGTTTTGAACAGAAGGGATTGTTGATCGTCGCCAACACCACGTCCGGCCTGGAAGCGGCGCTCGAAGAGTTGCGTTTGGTCTCGGCGCACGGTGTCGCGGGAAAACCGGTCGATGAACATGAAATTCGCCAATTGGAGCCCGCGATCACCGGCCGCGGAATCACGGGCGGAGTCTTTTTTCCGGACGAGGCGCACGTAAGCCCGCTGGCGACGGTCGAAATGGTGCGCGATCGCTGCCTGGCCCTCGGCGTTACCATTCTTCCGCGGACCGAACTTGTCTCGCTCGACGGCGACGGCCGGCGTATTGCGGCCGCGGCGACCTCGCGCGGGACATTGACCGCCGACAGCTACGTGCTGGCCACGGGGGCGTGGTCCCACGATCTGGCGAGGAAAGTGCGCGTGAAGGTGCCCGTCCTTTCGGGCAAGGGATATTCGCTGACGATCGCGCCGCCGGATCCCGCGCCGCGGATTCCGATCATGCTTATCGACAAAAAGGTGGCGGTCACGCCTCTGCCGCAACACACCAAGCTGGCCGGCAC
The DNA here is from genome assembly GCA_035546535.1 of Pirellulales bacterium. Classification (NCBI taxonomy): domain Bacteria; kingdom Pseudomonadati; phylum Planctomycetota; class Planctomycetia; order Pirellulales; species Pirellulales bacterium. The sequence continues at coordinate 16,932 of DASZWQ010000209.1, forward strand.
CTTGGAATTGGTGGGTGTCGACGAAACAATCACTCAACGTCGCGTCGCAGCGATCGTCCGCGGTGCGCGGCAGTTTCTCACGATCCCCGAGCGGCCCCCTGTGGTCGAACTGTGGCGAGGGTTGCGTCCTTGCACGCCCGATGGCGTGCCGATCGTCGGTCGACCGAGCCGGTTCGACAACCTGCTGCTCGCCACGGGGCATCAAATGCTCGGGCTGCAGACGGCGCCCGCGACGGGTCGATTGCTGGCGGACGTCATGCTGAATACGACACCGCTGGTCGATCCGGCGCCCTTCGCCCCGCAGCGCTTCGAATGATCGTCTCCGTCGAGGGCCGGTCTGACGCGCGTGGCTAAACGAGAATCGAGGACACGACGCTTCCGTGTACGTCGGTCAGGCGGAAGTCGCGGCCTTGAAAACGGAACGTCAGCCGTTCGTGGTCGAAGCCCAGACGATTCAAGATCGTGGCGTTCAGGTCGTGGATATGGACTGGATCGCGCACGATGTTGTAGCCAAAATCGTCGGTCTCGCCGTGTACGATGCCAGGACGGACACCGCCGCCGGCCAGCCACATCGTGAAGCATCGTCCGTGATGGTCGCGCCCGTAATCATCTTGTAGCCCTCCCTGACAATAAACGGTGCGGCCGAATTCACCTCCCCAAACGACCAGCGTGTCTTCCAGCAAGCCGCGCTGCTTCAGATCCGTGATCAACGCCGCCTGAGGCTGGTCGATATCGTGGCATTGCTTGGGAATGTTCGACGGTAGCGCGCCGTGGTGGTCCCAACCTCGGTGAAAGAGCTGCACGAAACGTACGCCACGTTCCAGCATGCGCCGGGCCAGCAGGCAATTGCTGGCAAAGCTGCCCGGCCGGCGTGCTTCGTCCCCGTACAGAGCGAACGTCGCCTCGGGCTCCATCGAGAAATCGGTCAACTCAGGCACCGACAACTGCATGCGAAAGGCCATCTCGTATTGCGCGATGCGCGTCGTGATCTCCGGATCGCCCGACTCGGCGAATTGCCGCTCGTTCAGCCGGGCAATGCCGTCGAGCATCTGCCGCCGCAAAGCGCTATCGATACCCGGCGGGTTCGACAGATAAAGAACCGGATCGCCTGTGCTGCGCAACTTCACTCCTTGATGGCTGGTGGGCAGAAACCCGCTGCCCCACAGACGCTCGAGCAATCCCTGGTTCGAGTCTTTGCCGCTGCCGTGCGAGATCAGCACGACGAACGCCGGTAACTCTTCGGTTGCCCGGCCAAGGCCGTAGCTGACCCACGATCCCAATGACGGGCGGCCGGGCTGTTGCGAGCCGGTCTGAATGAACGTAATGGCCGGATCGTGATTGATGGCCTCGGTGTGCACCGAGCGAATGACGCACAGCTCATCGAGCACGCGACTGGTATGGGGGAGTAGCTCGCTCAGCCATGCGCCTGAACGACCGTGACGCGCGAACGTGAACTTCGGCGCCACGACCGGAAAGCTGGCCTGGCCCGAGGTCATGCCGGTGAGCCGCTGCCCTTGCCGAATCGAATCAGGTAGTTCCTTGCCGTGCAAATTGCGCAGCTCGGGCTTGTAGTCAAACATTTCCAACTGCGAAGGCCCACCTGACTGGAACAAATAGACCACGCGCTTCGCCTTGGGCGCGAAGTGCGGCTGCTGGCGCGCTTGTGACGATGCCAGCCCATCATCGGCAAGGAGCGACGCTAGCGCTGCCGTGCCGAGGCCGGCGCCGCTGCGCCGCAGGAACTGCCGGCGCGAGAGAGCGAGCATGTCGTTTATCGGCTGGCTCATGTTTTGGAAATCGCCTCGTCAAGATTCAGAATCATGCTCATGACCACGGTCCAGGCCGCGAGATCAGCCGTGTCGAGCCCTGCTTCGCGCGGCGCTTTTCCCACCGACAACAACCCTTCGGCGCTTGCCGCGTCGCCACGGAATCGAGCGAGCGCTTGCTCGTGGGCGGCCATCAGCAGTTGCGTCTCCTCCGCCTGCGGCGCGCGCGACAACACGCGGCGGAACGCGAATGTCACGACTGCGCTGGGGTCTGCGGCTTGCCGCATCGCCGACTCCGCCAGTTTCCGCGAAGCTTCGACATACGTCGGATCGTTGAGAAGATTAAGCGCTTGCAGCGGCGTATTGGTCGACTCGCGATGAACGATGCACGTTTCTCGATCAGGGGCATCAAACGATTGCATCGCGGGCGGCGGGCAAGTCCGCTTCCAGAACGTATACATGCTGCGCCGATACAGTCCAGGACCTTCGTCCGCCTGGTACTTTTCGCGACGCTCGACCGAAACGTCCTCCCACAGTCCTTCGGGCTGATAGGGTTTGACGCTGGGACCGCCGACGTGCTCGTGCAGCAATCCGCTGGCGGCCAGGGCGCAATCGCGAATGACCTCGGCCTGTAACCGGCCGCGGGGGCCGCGTCCCAACAGCCGGTTCGCCGGATCGGCCGCCAACTGTGCGGCGCTTGCCCGCGACAACTGCCGATATGTCGCCGACAACACGATCTGCTTGAGGATTTCTTGCTGATTCCAGCCGGTGCGTACCAATTCGGTGGCCAGCCAATCGAGTAGCGCGGGGTGACTGGGCAGCGAGCCTTGGACGCCGAAATCCGCGCTCGTTTCGACCAGCCCACGGCCGAAGAAAATCTCCCACCAACGATTCACGGCCACGCGCGCCGTCAACGGATGCCGCGGATCGACCAACCATTGGGCCAGGCCCAACCGATTGCGCGGCGCGCCGGAGGGGAAAGCCGACAAGGAAGCGGGCACATCCGCCGAGACTTCTTCGCGAGGCTGATCGTATTGGCCGCGATGGAGCACAAACGTCGAACGGGGCGGCGTCATCTCTTGCATGACCATGACGCGGGGCATCGACCGCTCAATCTCCTCCACTTGAGTCTTCAAGGTTGTCAGGTCCGTCTGCAGTTGCCGCCACCGTGGATCGACTTGTGTCAGGTAGTATTGCGCCACTTGCGAACGCTGCTCGTCAGTGCGCTCGGCGGCGTCCGTCGACAAAGAACGCTTGAGTTCGATCAGATCCTGGCCGGTGGACAACTGAACAACCTGGTCCGCGGACAGCAAAGTATCGTAAATCTGCAGATCGTCGATCAGGCCTTTGAAATACGCCGAGCCCTGTCGTTGACCGATACGAAGAGATTCGTCGGTGTGAATCGTCTCGGTCAGCTTGTCGAGGACTACGTCGGTCTCCTGCCGCTGGCCGTCTACATAAATCGCGACGCCGGCCGCATGTTGGTCGCCGTCATAGCAGACCGCGATATGGTGCCAGGCGTCGGGGGATATTGCCTGCTTGGTAATCACCTTGATTCCATTGTCCGGCCAATGGTGGACGAAGTGACTCGCCACCTTGCCCCCTTCGAGGATCACGTCAAAGCCGCGAAAGGCCTGGGCATCGTCCATTTTCGAGAGCACCGCCATGGCCGCTCCTGGCTTGGCTTGCACCCAGGCAGAAAGTGAGATCTCTTTCGCCGGCGCAGTAAAGCTGTCCAGCTCCGCTCCTGCATGGCCATCGAACCATTGGGCCGCGCCGATCTTGCCTGGCTTCAGGACGGTGTTGCCCCGAACGGTGTTGCCCTGAGCCGCGCCCGACGCGGCGTCCTCGCTAACTTCCCCCAACGGCGCCGCAACGGCTGTTGTCGGCTCGTCAAAACTCCTGTGCAGGATCAAACCGGCGGGAACAAACGCCTTGATTTGCTCAGGCGAAAGCGTCTTCTCCCACGCGCTCGCTGCCGTCGCCGCATGGGCGGCTCGCTCGTCGCGCGCTTGCGCGAGCGACTGACGCCGCTGCTCCAATTCCGCTAGCCGCGCACTTTGCTCCGCCGAAGGAACAGCCACGACCGGCTCCGGTAGCTTGTTCTGGCTGTAGCTCACAATGCCGTCGGGCACGTTGGCGAAAAACGCCGAGAAGCTGTAGTAGTCTCGCTGCGAGATCGGATCGTATTTGTGGTCGTGGCAGCGGGCGCACTGCATCGAGGAGGCAAGGAACGTCGTGGCGGTCGTGTGAACGCGATCGGCAACGTATTCGACGCGGTACTCCTCCTCGATGATGCCTCCTTCGGTCGTTAACACGTGATTGCGGTTGAATCCCGTGGCGACACGTTGGGCAAGCGTGGCCTGCGGCAGCAGGTCGCCGGCCAATTGCTCGGTGACAAACCGATCGTAAGGCATGCCGCGCGCAAAGGCGTCAATAACCCAATCGCGCCAGGGCCACATGGTGCGCGGCTCGTCGTTGTTGTAGCCGTTAGTGTCGGCATAGCGCGCGATGTCGAGCCAGTGCATGGCCATCCGCTCGGCGTAGCGAGGCGACTTGAGCAAGCGATCGACCACATTCTCGTACGCCTGGACACCCTCGTCGGCGACAAAGGCGTCCACTTCCTCGGGCGAAGGGGGCAGACCGGTCAGGTCGAGCGTTACGCGCCGCAGCCACGTCGTGCGATCCGCTTCGGGCGACGGCTTAAGTCCTTCGGCCTCGAGACGTTCGAGAATGAAATCGTCGATCGGATTGCGCGGCCAATCGGCTTGTCGCACGTGCGGCAGTGCCGGGCGTTCGGGCGGGACAAACGCCCAATGCCCGGTATACGGCGCTCCGGCCGCGATCCAGCGGCGCAACACATCTCGTTGGGCGGGAGTCAGCGGGTTCTTCGCTCGCGGCGGCGGCATGACGACGTCGTCGTCCGCGGCGTCGATACGGCGCACGAGCTCACTGGCGCCGGGATCGCCTGGCACGATGGGGATCGCGCCGCTATCCGCGGCTTGAATCGCTCCTTCGCGCGTATCCAATCGCAAGCCGGCCTCGCGCGATCCGGAGTCCGCACCATGACATCGGCCACAGTGATTCAGCAAAATCGGTCGTACATCCCGCTGGAAATCGGGAGCCTCGCCGGCGCACGCCCCGTTACAGAGCGCGAACAGCAAACCCGCGCCGCATCCCGCGCGAAGTGCGCTTCGCAAGAACATCGATCTTAAACCCATGTGCGTTTCACGCTCGGAGTGGGATGGCCCGCAGCGATCTCTAGGCACCGGACCTCGACGCCAAGCATTTTAACAGACTCTACTTTGCCTTGGGTGGCGCGCCTTCTTTCAACTTCAAGTAAGCGCTACCCAAGCGTTCGCCGATCAAGAGTTGGCTTTCCGTGGGGAAATGGTGGGTGTTGACGTTGGGCAGGTCGTCGCTCGAGATCCAGGCGGCGTGCGGATCGCCCGACGCGACCTGCACCTGCGCCGCTCGCACGGCATTCATGGCCGCCGGCGAGGGCATAGTCGATTTGCTGCGCGCCAGCACGAAGGGCGTCGTGGGAGTGCCGAAGTCGGCGCGGAGTTGAGCGATCAGTTGCCTGAGATTCGCTGCATATTGCTCCTCGGTGGCGCCACTGAGGGCATCGTCGATCCCCTCGTCCCAGACAAATCCAGCGATCTGCCATTTCTTGCCCTTGGCGGTGAGTTCAGCCAAACGGCGGTTCACGAATTTTGCCCAGCGCCCGTAGTAGTCAGGCGATGCGGTCGTCGCGTCCTTATTCGTCCAGGGCCACTGCGGGCCTTTGGGAGGAACCGGAATGTTATTCGCGACTTTGATGATGGCGATGTCGCGAAGACCGTTGGCGTAGAGCGTTCTTGCGAAACCCACCTCCGGGCCGTGCACAAAAAAGGGGGGATCAACCTTCGAGAACGAAGCGCCGCGATGGCCGCGAATGTCGCCCCAAGCGTAACTCAACGGGCTATCGGGATCGAAGACGCAGCCATACGTGAACAAAGCGTTGCGATCCGCGTCGGTTTGCAAGCCGGCGCCTGCCAGATCTTCCTTGCCCGTTCCGGCCACGATCGAATCGGCCGCTGCCATGTTCGATTGGCCCGCGAAAAGAAACACCAGCGTCTCTGCTCGCGCGGGAACGCATGTCGAAAACGCAATCACCGCGATCAGCAGAGCGTGTGCTCTACTCATGAGATCACCTCATTGCAATTGCGCGTGTTTTCGCCCAGCGTGATGCGCGGAAGCGTATCTTTTGAGCGCGAACGAGCCTTCCTATCCGACCGGCTCGACCCGTTGAGAAGGAGACGCAGTGCATCCATTTTCGATCGCAATGCAAAGAGGGTCAATCGTTTGGTACGAGCCTTGGTACAAGCCGATCGCTGCTCACCACGGAAGTTCGGACAGTTCGAGCAACGGGCACTCGGGGCCGGCCATGTTGGCCAACGACGGCGAATCCTTGAATGCCGAACCGGTGAGCAGGCACACGACCGTTTTCTCGGGTGCGAGCTCTCCGTTTCGTGCCGCCCTCAGCGCCGCAACCACCGACACGGCCGCGGCCGGCTCGCAAAACAGGCCTTCCTCGCGCGCTAGCCGTCGCTGCGTTTCATAAACTTCCCCATCTTCGACCAGGTGGCCGGTGCCGCCGCTCGCACGGCAAGCGCGAACGACTTCGTCGCCATCGAGGACACTCGGGACCTGCAGCCCAGAGACCTTGGTTGTGCAATTCACGGCGACCGCCTGCGCGGTCCCTTCACGCAGCGGCGCAGCGATCGTGGCGTTTCCGCGGGGTTGCACGCACTCGATCTTCGGCATGCACGCCAGTTCTCGTTTCTCGACGCACTTTTGAAATCCGCGGGCGACGGCCAGCGTCAGCCCGCCGCCGCCGGCCTGGCAAAATACGTGGTCCGGCGGCGACGGCAATTGTTCGGCCAGCTCAAAGGCAATCGTCTCCACGCCGGACATACCCGCGGGGCTATAGCAATAGGCGCTGATCTCGAGCGCCGCATTTGTCTGCGATGCCAACTGCTGGAGATATTCGAAGACACGCGTTGTCAGTTGTGGGTCAACGCCGAAACCACGCACCCGGATCAACTGCGCACCGTAGGCCTGCATCTGCAGCAACTTGCCCGAGGGCGCGCCTTCGACGATGGCGATGCGGCATTCGATCCCGGCCCTGGCACAATAAGCGGCCAGCGCCGCGCCGGTGTTGCCGCTGGAAGTCGCCACGCAGGCCTGTTTTCCCTCGGCGACCATTTTCGAAACCGCCACCGCGGCGAAGCGGTCTTTGTACGATCCCGAGGGGTTGGCCGCTTCGACCTTGAACCACAGATTCGCGAGTCCCGCGTCGGGCCCCAAGCGGCGCGAGCGCACGACGGGCGTGTTCCCCTCGCCGAGCGACAAACGGCTTTTCTCCGGCACGCTGTCAATGCGATCGGCCCAGCGCCAAAGGCTCATGGGAAGTCTCCCGGCAATTGCTTGGCGCATAAACTCTTGGGCATATGCTGCCGCTGCCAGCCGCCATCGGCCGTCAAGGTGGTCGCGGTCAGGTAAGAAGCGTCCTCGCTGGCGGCGAAGGCGATCAGCCGCGCAATCTCGACCGCCGTTCCCCAGCGGCCGAGCATAATCATGTCCTCGCTGTACTGGCGCGTCAGTCGCGAGGCGTCCTCGCCCTCGCCCTCGGGATAGTCGTTACTCATTTCGGTGTCGATCGCGCCGGGGCTGACGGTGAGGACGCGAATGCCGCGCGGTCCGTACAGCGCCGCCAGTTCATACGTCAGCGATTCCAGCGCGCCCTTCGCGGCGATGTAGGCCGGGCTGATGCCCGCGACTTGGCGGGACATCATGCTCGATACGTTGATGATCACGCCGCTGCGCCGCTGTTCCATCGAGGCCGCGGCCCACCGCGCCAGGAAAGCGGGCGTCGTCAGGCAAATCCTCAGCGTGCGTTCCCAGCTTTCCAGCGTGATGTGCCGCATCGAGATCAACTCTCGCCAGGCGGCGTTGTTCACCAGCACGTCGATCCGGCCGAACTCGGCGATCGACTGCTCGACAATCTGCCTGGCGAAGTCGAGATCGGCCAGGTCGCCGGCCACGACGCGCGCGCGCCGGCCCGATTTCTCGATCGAATCGCGCACCCGGTCGAGCGCCGCGCGATCGCGGGCCGTGATGGTCAAATCGTATCCCCGCGCGGCCAGCTCAAGGGCCGTCGCTTCGCCGATCCCGCGTGACGCGCCGGTCACGATGGCAACGCGTGCAGTCATGGCCCCTCCTCGCAAATCCACCGCGTGGCGCGGTGCTGAAAACAATCCGTGGTGAAGGCGCGCGGCTTGTGTTCCATATTGCGGAATACTATATTCTAAATAATGGAAAGCACAACCGTCATCAAGGCGCTCGGACTGCTCGAGGCGCTCGCCACGACCGAGCGCGGCCGATCGCTGGCCGAGTTGGCCGTCGAGATGGGCCTGCCCAAGCCCACCGCCCATCGACTGCTGAAAACGCTGTCGATCGCCGGTTATGCCAGCAAAGCCGATCCCGGATTCTATCGAGCGGGGCCGGCGCTCGACCGGCTCACGTCGCGCGGTACTGACGACGCGCTTCGCGACGTTGCGCGTCCGATCCTTGGGCACCTCCACAAGGTCACGCGCGAGACCGTGAATCTGGGAGTGCTGCGTCAGAGAGAAATCGTCTACCTGGCGGTCCTCGAAAGCCCGCAGCCGCTGCGCCGCGTCGTGGAAGCGAATTCGAGCGATCCTTTTTATTGCACGGCCCTGGGCCGCGCGATCGTCGCGCAATTGCCGAGCGCGCAAAGAGAGTACCTGCTGTCGTCCATCAAGATGACGCGCCGCACGGCCAAGACGGTCGTAAAGCGGGCAAGCCTGGCGGCGATCCTGGACGAAGCCCGGCGGCAAGGCTACGCCATCGAAAGCGATCAGACGGACGTCGGCGTGACTTGCCTGGCCGCTCCGATTTTCGACAGCCGTGGTGTGAGAGCCGCGCTGAGCCTCAGCGTGCCGAGCCCGCGCATGACAGGCGAGCATGCCGATCGCTGGCTGGCCCTGGTACAGAGTAGCGCGGCGAAAATCTCCAGGCTCCTCAAATCGAGAACGCCTCGCACGCCCCGAGGATAGACCTATGACCAGGCTCGATAGCCACGGCCAGATTTCCCTGTCGATGCTCCGCGAACGAATCTATAGCGCCGTCGTCGCCGACGCGCTCGATTCGTTGGGCTTCACTCATCAATCGCCACGGGTCGAGTTGCGGCCGATCACCACCGATATGGTCCTCGTCGGTCGGTGCAAAACCACCCTATGGGCTGATATGGCGCACGAAGATCCGCACCCCTACGAGCTGGAATTGCAGGCCGTGGATGACTGCCAGCCGGACGACGTCGTGATCGCGGCCGCGGGCGGGTCGATGCGGTCGGGGATTTGGGGGGAGCTGCTCAGCACCGCCGCACGGAATGCGGGTTGCGTGGGAGCCATCGTGGATGGCGCCGTGCGCGACTCGCGAAAAATGCGCGACATGAGTTTCCCCGTGTTCGCTCGCGGCACTTGTCTGTACGACAGCTTGAATCGCCAACGCGTGATCGATATCGACGTGCCCGTCGAAATCGACGGCGTCCGCATCTGTCCGGGCGAGCTGGTCATCGCGGACGCCGACGGGATCGTCGTTATTCCGCGATCCGCCGAGGAAGAAGTTCTCGCACGTGCCTGGCAGAAACTGGATGCCGAAAATCACACGCGCGACCACATCATCGCCGGCATGAAGGCGACCGAGGCCTATAGGCGATTCGGGGTTCTATAAATCCCTGAGCCTGCAAAAGTTCGGGGAAGGCTCTGTCGGATTTGCGAATCCGTCACCGCAGACCATCGTTGCGCGCGGCGCGCTCCGCGATCAATTGAGCGGGGGGAACGCCAAGCCGTACTTGCGCGCCAGGGCCTCGGCATCGACGCCGATCGGCGTCGATACGAGACGGCGTTGCCCGCCAATATCGCCGGTCACTCCTGGGCACTCGTATACAAGAGGTCATCCCAAAACACATCCTGGCTGTTGCCGTCGATCCAGGAGGTGACAATGCCAAAGCGGTCGAACTTTGCGCCACGCCGCTTGTACCCCGCTGGGAGATCAAACACGCCCTGATTGCCGTCGAGTGTCACGGTGATCCTGCCATTATCCCCCGCGCCCGCTGGATCGTATTCCAAGCTCCAATCATGGCTCTTGCCGTCGGGATAGATCGCTGGAAAGTCCTGTACGCGGCCGAACGTGCTTCCACTCCCCTTCGCCCGCAGCACTGGGTAGAACCGGAATCCTTCGCTACTGGGCCCTTCGATATGAATGCCCAACACGCTCTCTGGAACGCCATCGCTTTGTGAGTCGTTTGATCGCATGCTGTCGATCGAGTTGTAGAAGCCGAAGAGAGCGGTGCTGTCGCTGACGCCCCGGTCCAGCGCAATCTTGCCAGATGCTTTGAGCGGCTTGTCGAGTGTCAGCGGACCCACTCGGTCCCCGTAACAAGCCATTTTTTCAGGGTAGCGGCAGTCGCCACGAAAGATCAGCCCGCCAAGTTCCCCCTTCCCTTCTCCACCCGCAAGATTCGTCTCGCTAAAGCCAAAGTCAAAGCGGGGACGGACGATCCTGGCCGAAGTCGATCGTCGGTTATTCCGCTGGTCCCATTTCGGATCCTTGATGAAGTTTTCGGCCGGGGCGCTGTTGACGGCGATATCGTCGAACCAGGCTTCGGATCCGGAATCGGCGCTCTTCATCACGTTCAATATGCCGAAGCGATTAAACGTGGCGCCATCTTTCTGGTGTGAATCTTCAAGATTGCAAATGGCCATACTTTCGCCGATTGTTGCCGTCACCATTCCCCGTCCGTTGTTTCCCTGCGGGTCGTAGTCAAGTGTCCAGCGCAGCGGTTGATCGCACGGAAATCCAATCAAGTTGCTGCGGTCCGTTTTTTCATCGGTTACCGAAGGGAAAGGAGTGGTATCGCCGCCGGCGCGCCATTTAGACGTGCAGTATTCCACATACGCAAAGAACTTGTCGCCGCGCCCATTGAGCCGGATCGCGATCGTATTGGGCGTGCGCCATTCGTTGACCGTTTCCGAATTGAAGAATCCCAACAATAGATGCGTTCCACCCTGGCCGATGCTCAGCGTGCCCGAGGCGCTGAGCGGCTGGCGAAGATCCTTTCGTTCGATCGCTTTGCCAAAGTACGCGATTTGACCGTCTGGAGAGATAAAGCCACCCATCTCGCCGGCCGCGGCGCCCCCCGCGTGGCGAGTGTCGGCGCTGAAACCGAAATCCTGACGCACCAGCCGTGCGTCGCGCGTGCGCGGTGGCCGGTTGTTGACTCCCAGCCAGCCAGGGTCCCGATCGAAGGACTCCGACCTCATGGTCATTTCCGTCGCAGAGTCACCAGGCTGGGTTGTGTCTCTCGCCGCGAGAATTACGCCGGCGATCGCCGCAATGACGAACAGGGAGATTTTCATGATCCGATCCTCTTCGAAGTGTCGTTGGCAACGTTCTCCTCCCCGGCGGCAAGCTGTTCGAAAAGCGGCTCGTCACGCAGATCCAACGAGCGGAGAGGAGGAATGCGATCACGAGCACACTGGTCATTGGCCCGACACTCTCGATGCCGCAGGCGTTTCGACGTTGCGCGTCCGCAGCGACAACACGGGCGGCTGGCCCGAAGGCACACCGGCCGACTCGCTCGTGGGCGCGGCTTGCGACTCGTCGCCGGCCACGTAGCGATTCAAAAATGCCAGCGACAGGCTTTTCACGATCACGTCAGCCACCGCCCGGTCGACGTGCTCTTCCAACATCTTGTCGGTGCGGACCAGTCGCGCCAGGCTCGTGAAGGCGGCGTTGTTAAAGCAGAAATGCGATCCGCCTTCGATCGTGGCCAGAAACGCCGGGCCGCCCAGGCTCTCGAAAAGCGGCAACTGGTGCTTCTCCAGCGGCAGGATCAGGTCGTGCGTCCCGGCGAAGACCATCACCGGAATCTTGATTTCGGCCAGGCTCTTGGGCGACAGCAGCGGCGGACCGACCGGGGCGTAGGCAATCACCGCCCGCACGCGCGGGTCGGGATGCGAAAAGTCCCCTTGTTCGAGCTCCTTGCCGAACATCTTACGCGCCTCCTGGGCGTCAACCGTGGCGCCGGCCAGCACCATCACCGTGTAGCCGCCAAAGGAGTGGCCCGTCGCCCCGATTCGCTGCGGGTCGATGTGCTGGTAAAGCCGATCCGCGGCGTTGCCGTTGCGCTCGAGCATGCGGTCGATCACGAACGAACAATCGTGCGGGCGATCGATGCCCGACTGGATGCCGCCGAGACCGCCGGCGTTATCGAACACGGTGTTGAACTGATGGTCGGGGGCGACCACCACGTATCCGTGGCTGGCCCAATGTTCGGTCAGATACATCGACTGTTGCCGGGTTGCGCCGGCGCCGTGCGAAAAGATGACTAGGGGAAACGCTCCCTCGGCGCACGGCGCGTCGCGCTTGGTGCCGGTCGAGGTATCGCCGGAGGCTCGCGCCACGGGGTACCAGACATCGCTCGTCAGACGCCGGTTATCGCGCGACGCGTCACGCAGATCGAGCCGCGACATGCCGACGGCGTATTCGCCTGGAGCGTCGGGCGCGGCCTGGACCGTGGCCGAGGCGAAAAGGATGGAAAGCAGGACCGAATTCATGGCGCGGGCTCGAAGGGCGGGAAAGACAAAGGCAGGACAAGCGGCAGGCGTCATTGTAATCGCCGTTCGCCGGCGGGACACCGAGTCAATGCGAAGGTAGTGGGCGAGCAGCGTGTGATACGTTGACAAACAAAAACGTTCCCTCTCCCTTCGGGAGAGGGTTAGGGTGAGGGCATTTAAGGCCGAAGCCGATTGCCGAACCCCTCACCCCGGCCCTCTCCCAATAGTGTTCGGTTCAAGATTTGCTACGGGGGTTTCGCTGTGGCGTGATGTTTGGCGATAGCTTGCTCAAGTTCGTCGAGTGTGGCCCAGCCGCTGAGGTAGTGGCAGAGCATTTCGT
>DASZWQ010000210.1 GCA_035546535.1 Pirellulales bacterium
GAAAGGGCAAGAACCACACCACATAACGCCAAACGCCGCCGTACCAAACCACAGACAACTCAGGCCGAAATCGGCTACGCGTCACTATGCGCGAAGCGGTGGCCTGATTTCCAGGGGAAAAGTGGGCGGTAATCGGTAATCAGTAGGCAGAGGGCAGCGGGCAGAGGGCAGAGGGCAGCGGGCAGTGGGCAGAGGGCAACGGGCAGTGAAGTAGTAAAGAGGTCGAGGAGATTTTTTGCCACAGAGATCGCCGAGGGCACCGAGAGGACGAGAAAGAGGGAGCCGGAACATGAGGAGCCCAATGGCCCTACTTAGCCGCCGGGCTCGCCCGGCGCGCGTGACGCCATCGTCCGCGAGCAGGACGAATGTCGAAAATCAAATGTCGAAGGAAAATCAAAAATCCAAGGACCAAATCGGGTGGTCGTGTCTCGATGCCGGCGCCGCGTTTCTGCACCGCGCATTCCATTCGTCATTCGGTCATTCGAATTTCTTTCGACATTTGAAATTCGACATTCGACATTTACTGCCGGCTCGCCGGGCGAGCCCGGCGGCTAATAATCACTGCCTACTCTCTTCCCTGGACCAGCCCGGCCGTGAATCCTAGGGCGTCGTCGCGGTCGCGGCTGGCGGCCATCAACTGTTCGTAGCAGCCGGCGCGCGTCGCCAGTTCGATCAAGCTGGGCGCGAAGCCCGAGGTGCGCATCTCGGGCCGCAGCAACTCGGCCGACGCCTCGAAGGCTTCCTTCGCGCGGCCCGCGCGGGCCAAGAGCGCCACCAGCACCTCGGCCGGGCCGGCGTCATCGCCGTGCTGGGCGCGCTGGCGAAAGTACTCGATCGCCGCGTCCTGGTTCTCGCCCAGCACGCCCTGAAAGAAGAGCGCGTGCGCCGGATAGGTGTCGGCGAACGGCTCCTGGCCGGCGAATTGATACTGCTTGCTAAGATTCCTTCCATAGGCCGTGAGGTCGAGCGCGGTGCGGAGTACCTGAGGATCATCGCACGCAAGCGCGAAGCGCACGACCGCCGCCAGATGCGTCGTGTCGACGTGATAGTTGTCGTTCTCGAAGAGCCACGGCCGCTTGGCCACGAGCGCCGCCAGCGACGGCTCGGCAGGTTCCTTTCCTTCGCGCCGCGCGATATCGGCCCGCACGTTGCGCGACAGCTCGCCGTGCAAATGTTCGACCAGCAGGGCCGCCACGGCCTGCCGATCGGCCTTCGGCCGGCCGTGCATCTGGCCGTCGTACAGCGTAATCGCGTTGCACGTGCCGTAATGTTCGAGCACGTACTGAAAGCCAAGACGCGGGCAGACTCCTTCGTACAGCGCGACTTCGATGATCTCTTCGTAGTTCTCCGTGTCCCGCGGGATCGCGGCGAGCGCCTCGGCCACGAGCTGGCGATCCCCCGTAGGGCGCAAATACATCCACGCTTCGCGCACGCGTCCCGAGGCCAAGAACAGATTGCCCACCTCGCGACAGGCCGCGACGTAGGCGTCTTCCATCTTGGTCCGGACCGGTTCGGGCAGGTCGTCGAGGCTGCCGCCCAGCGTCAGCGGCAAATTGTGCGCGTGGCGCGCCTCCATCAAACGAGCATCGAACAGCTCGTGGTATTTCTGCTCCTCCTGCAGTCGTTCCGCCAGGCGGCGAAACACGGCCGATGCTCCGCCTTGGTCGGCGGCTGCACGGAGGTCGTCAAAGAATGTTTGAGTCTGCGTCATGCGGCCACTTCCAACCTGGCGGACGAGCGTTTCTGTGCGTCAAAATCCAATCGTAGCAGAGCCCTCCGGTGCCTTCTACGACCACGATCGCGCTCGCGCCGCCCTTTTGCCTGGAAACCGCTCGGGTTAGCATGGATTGGTTCGGGATTTTGCACGCTCAGGAATTAGTGACATACCAAGCATGGCCAGCGACACACCCAACTTCGGCGGCCTACGGGTGGCGGCCTTCGAAAGCCGCCGCGCCGAGGAGATGTCGCGCCTGATCGAGCGCATGGGGGGCGTGCCGTCGGTCAGCCCCTCGCTGCGCGAAGTGCCGCTGGCCGACAACCCGGCGGCGGTCGATTTCGCCTATCACCTGATCAGCGGTCAGATCGACGTCGTGATTCTGATGACGGGCGTCGGCCTGCGGCACCTGGTCACGCAGATCGAGCGCCGCGTGCCGCGCGAGCGCTTCTTGGCGGCCCTCTCCGACATCACGACCATTGCCCGCGGGCCCAAGCCGGTGGCCGTGCTCAAGGAACTGGGCATCACGCCCACCTGGCGCGTCCCGGAACCCAACACGTGGCGCGAGATTCTTTCGACGATCGATCAGCACGTGCCGGTGGCCAATCAGACCGTCGGCCTGCAAGAGTATGGCCAGCCCAACGCCAGCCTGGTGGCAGGGCTCGAAGCGCGTGGCGCGCAGGTGCGCACGCTCAAAGTCTACGAATGGGACTTTCCGGCCGACACCGCCCCGTTGGCCGACAACGTGCGGGCGATCGCCGCCGGCGAGCGGGACGTGGCGATGTTCACCTCGGCCCATCAGGTGGTGAACGTGCTGCGCATGGCGGACCAGCTCGACGTGACACGCGACCTGCGGCGGCAAATGGCCCGCATGGTCGTGGCGTCGATTGGTCCTACGACCAGCGAAACCCTCCGCGACCATGAGTTGACGGTCGACGTCGAGCCGGAACATTCCAAGATGGGGCAGCTCGTCGTCGCCGCTGCCGAACAGGGCCCGGGCCTGTGCAGCCGCAAGCAGCACCTTTCGTCACTCGGAAACGGGGCGGCCGAACGAACAATCGCCGAGCCGAAGCGCGGACCGTGGGACGACTCGCTGTTCATGAAAGCCTGCCGGCGCGAGCCGGTCGAGCGCACGCCGATCTGGCTCATGCGGCAAGCCGGCCGGTACATGGCCGAATATCGCGCCGTGCGCGAAAAAACGACCTTTCTCGAATTGTGTCGCAACCCGCCCTTGTGCGCCGAGGTGATGCTCACGGCCGTCGCGAAGCTGAACGTCGACGCCGCGATCATCTTTTCCGACCTGTTGCCGATGCTCGAGCCGATGGGCCTGGACCTGGAATTTGCCTCCGGCGAAGGGCCCGTGATTCACAATCCCGTGCGCGATGCCGACGACGTCGACCGCGTGGTCGAGCTCGATCACGTCGAGGCGCTCGACTTCGTCATGGAGACCGTGCGGCTGACGCGCGCAGGCTTGCCCGATCATATTCCCGTGATCGGGTTCGCCGGCGCGCCGTTTACGCTGGCCAGCTATGCCATCGAAGGGGGCGCGAGCCGCAGCTACCTGCACACCAAGACCCTCATGTACCGCGATACCGGCGCCTGGGACGCGCTGATGGCGCGGCTCGCCCGCTCGGTGACGCGTTATTTGAATGCGCAGATCGCGGCCGGCGCGCAGGCCGTGCAGTTGTTCGACAGTTGGGTCGGTTGTCTGGGCACGGATGATTACCGCCGCTACGTTCTTCCTTATACGCAAGCGACCATCTCCGGCATTGCGCCCGGCGTGCCGGTGATCAATTTCGCGACGGGCAATCCGGCGCTGTTGCCGCTGTTGGCCGAGGCCGGAGGCGCGGTGATCGGTGTCGATTGGCGCATTCGCCTCGACGATGCCTGGCGGTTGATCGGTCATGACCGTGGCGTGCAGGGAAACCTCGATCCCTTGGTTCTATTGTCCGATCGCGCGCAGATTCGCCGCCGCGCGAAGGAAATTCTCGACCAGGCCGCTGGACGCCCCGGGCATATCTTCAACCTCGGCCACGGCGTGCTGCAGCAGACGCCCGTCGAGAACGTCATAGCGCTGGTGGAAGCGGTTCATGAGTTGGGAGTGCGACCCCGCCCATGAACGGCCCAGCCCCCACGCCGAGAGCGCGACGTGTGGCCGTCGTCGGCGGTGGCATCACGGGCCTGGCCGCCGCGCATCGACTGATCGAACTTGATCCCGCGTGCCAGGTCCGCCTTTTCGAGGCGGGCAATCGCTTGGGGGGCGTTCTGCACAGCGAGCGGCAGGACGATTTCTTGCTCGAATTCGGCGCCGATAATTTCATCACCAACGTGCCGTGGGCGCTCGATCTGTGCCGGCGCGTCGGCCTGGCCGACCAATTATTGCACACAAATTCCGGGCGTCGCCGGGCACTGGTCGTGCGCGATGGGCGGCTGCATCCGGTGCCCGAGGGTTTCATGGTCATGGAGCCGCGGGCGCTGTGGCCTTTGGTTCTGTCGCCGCTCTTGAGCTGGCGTGGCAAAGCGCGGGTGCTGGGTGAATATTTTGTCGCCGCCCGGCGCGACGTCAAAGACGAGAGCCTGGCTTCGTTCGCCACACGCCGCCTGGGGCGCGAGGCTTTCGAGCGCCTGGTGCAGCCGCTCGCCGCCGGCATCTACACGGCCGATCCCGAGCAATTGAGCCTGGCCGCCACCATGCCGCGTTTTCTGGAAATGGAACGTCAGCATGGCGGGCTGATCCGCGCGGTGCGGCACAGCAAGAGCGCCGGTGCCGGCCAGGGAGAAAGCGGCGCGAGGTATAGTTTGTTTGTTGCGCCGCGCGACGGGATGCAGGCGCTCGCCACGGCTACGGCGGCGCGGCTGCCGCCGGAGACCGTGCGATTGAATACTCGGGTGAGCGGATTGCGACGTCGGCCTGAGGGGGGTTGGGAGATCACGGTCGCGGGAGCGGCAGCGCCCGAAGAATCGCGTGAAGAGTTCGACGCCGTGATCTTGGCCTTGCCGGCACATCGCGCGGCGACACTCGTGCAGCCGGTCGATGATTCGCTCGGCTCGGCGCTTGGCGCCATTCCGTACGCCAGCTCGGCGGTCGCGATACTGACGTATCGCCAGTCGCAACTCGCGCGGCCGCCGGACGGTTTCGGCATCGTCGTTCCTGACGTCGAGCGAAGGCCGATGCTGGCGGCCAGCTTTACCAGCGTCAAATTCACGCACCGTGCGCCGCCGGGCTGGACGATCGTGCGGGTGTTTTTTGGCGGGGCCGCGCGGCCGGAGCTGGTCTCGGCCAGTGACGAAGAGCTGTTCACGACGGCGCAGACGCAAATGGCCGAGCTGATTGGCGCCCGCGGCGAGCCGGGTCTGCGCCGCGTTGAACGCTGGCATCGCGCCATGCCGCAATACCATCTGGGGCACTTAGAACGCGTCGCCGATATCCGCGATCGCGTGGCCAGACTGCCGGGCCTGGAACTGGCCGGCAACGCCTACGAAGGGGTCGGCGTGCCGCTATGCATCAAAAGCGGCGAAGCGGCGGCGGAACGGATTCTCGATGCCAAACTCGACCGAAAGGAACAAGCATGAAACTAGAGATGGATTCGGCGGTCGCGGCGTCGTACAAGAGTCCGTCACAGGTTGCCCGAGTCGTTACCGAAGCATGGTGCGCCGCGTCGCTTTACTGCGCGCGATGTCCGGCGGACCGCCTCCTTCGCACACCTCCCAACACGCCAGCAACTGACCTGAAATGCTCGGATTGCGGCAGCGGATATGAGGTCAAGAGCATGAGGCGCTTGGCGAAGGACCGCGTACCGGACGCAGGCTATGATGCAATGCTCCGGGCCATTCGTGCGAACGCCGCACCGAATTTGTTCGTGCTTCACTACGATCACGACTGGCGCGTTCAAAATTTATTATTGGTACCATCCTTCTTCTTTTCGGAAGGTGCCATAGAGCCTAGGAAGCCGCTTCAAGGTGCAGCGCGTCGCGCCGGCTGGGTAGGATGCAACATCCGTCTGACGGCCATCGCGCCTGAAGGGCGGTTGAAGATCGTTGAGAACGGCAAAGTTGTCGACCCTGCATTGGTGCGTGCTGAGTACGCGCGCGTTCAACCGTTGAGCGACGTTCGGCCCTATAGTCGCGGATGGACACTTGAAGTGCTCCGGGCAATTCATGATTTAGGAAAGATCGAGTTCACGCTCTCCGATGCATATAAGGCGGAGCGGCGGCTTACGAAACTATTTCCAAATAACCGCCATATCCGGCCAAAGATCCGACAACAGCTTCAGGTGCTCCGCGACTTGAAGTTGTTGGAATTTATTAACCGCGGGCAATACCGACTTTCCGCGAGAAAAGCTTAAAGTCCCCCCCGTGCCCCTTGTGATCGTCGGCGTTGAGCCCTAGTGCCGCGCGGCGCTCACCCGCCTAGCGACCAGCCGTCGGCGATCGCGGCGTCCTTGGGCACCACGACGATGCCCTCGCAGACCATCGCTTCCGGCGTTTCTCCGGTCGTATCGACGCCGCGCTCGTTGGTCACGCGCACGTTGCTGCCGATGCGGCAATTCTTGTCGATGATCGCGCCTTCGATGACGGTGTTGTCGCCGATGCCCAGCGGTGGTCGCCCCTCGGCGCGGTCGGCCGACAGATCGTCGGGCGATTCGTAGTAATCGGCCCCCATGATGACCGAGTTGCGGATCGTCACGTTGCGGCCGATCTGGCAACGTAAACCGACGACGCTGTTTTCGATCACCGCGCCTTCGCCAATATCACAGCCGTCGGCCAGCAGGCTGCCGCGGATCGTGGCGCTAGCAATGCGCGAGGGAGCGAGAAACCGCGGACTGCTGTAGACCGGCTGCACGGCGGAGGTCAATTCGAAGGGGGGGCGGGCGGCCGCCAGCTCCAGGTTCGCCTGGTAGAAGGAGCGGATCGTGCCGATATCCTCCCAGTAGCCGTCGAACAGGTACATCTGCACTTTCTGCGTGCGGATCGAGGCGGGAAAGATTTCCTTGCCGAAATCGTGATAGTCAGTCTTCGTCAGCAGATCGACCAGCGTCTTGCGATTGAACAGGTAGATTCCCATGCTCGCCAGGCAATCGCGGCCGCGGCTGGCCACGCCACGCGCGTCGATCCACGCCGGTTCGGTCCGCACCAGGTTGACGTCGGCGTCGGTCTTGGGCTTTTCCAGGAATCCCACGACGCGGCCCGAGTCGTCCATCCGCATGATGCCAAAGCCCGCGGCCGATTGTCGATCGACCGGCAGGGCCGCGATGGTGACATCGGCGCCTGATTCTTGATGCGAACGAATCATGGCGGCGAAATCCATGCGGTACAACTGATCGCCCGAGAGCACCAGCACCAGGTCGACGCCGGGCTGCTGGATGTAGCGCAGGTTCTGGCGCACGGCATCGGCCGTTCCCTGGTACCAGTCCGAGCCATCGAGCGTTTGCTGCGCGGCGAGGATTTCGACAAAGCCGCCGCTGAAGATGTCGAAGTTGTAGGTGCGGCGAATGTGCCGGTGCAGGCTGACCGAGTTGAACTGCGTTAGCACATAAATCCGGTTCAGCCCGGCGGCGATGCAATTCGAGATCGGGATATCGATCAGGCGGTATTTTCCGCCGAGCGGGACGGCCGGCTTCGAGCGGTATTTCGTCAGAGGGTAGAGCCGTTGGCCGCGGCCGCCGCCAAGCACCAAAGTCAGCACGCGCTCCATGAAATGTCCTGTCTGGGATGGGGGCCTTTGCTCGGGCCGGCGACAGCGCCGCACGGCTCGCCAGTTTGCGGCTGGACACGTATGTTAGGAGTAAAACTTCGGTTCATCCAGACCCGGGGCGGCCGGCAATGTCGCCGATTCCGGGTCACCGGGAAGAGTACGATGGCGCGACGCGCGAAAATCGACATTCATCGCGACGATGCGCTGATCTTCTTTCCCACGATCGGCCATTACGATTCGGCGAGCGCCGTCTGGCACCTGCCGCTGCACGGTTGGGTCTTCAAGCCCGAGACCAATTCGCTACGCCGGGCGGCGGCCGTCAACCTGCTGCGAAGCTGGCTGGGGTTGGAGCGCGCGAGCATCGAGGGGGAGCTGTTCGCCGAGCGGCTGTGGGCCTTCCTGGTCGATAATCAGCCACGCAAGGCGGTGACGATTCGCGTCGGCAGCGATTCCTTCGAGCTCGCCCCCTCGACCGCGAATGGGCACATTCTCGACGCCTTGCGACTGCCGGCCGGTGCGGTCGAGGCGGCGCTTGCCGAGCAGGCCGACGGGCAGGGTTCGCCGGCGCTCAACCGCTGGCTGAACCTCGACGTCGTCATGCCGCCGGGCGACGAACGCCGGGTGCGAACGGCCCTGCACCTGCTGGGCGAGCAAGGACTGTCGGTGATTTCGGATATCGACGACACGATCAAGATCACGCACGTTCACGATCGCGCGGCGCTCTTGCGGCAGACCTTCTTTCGCGATTTCGAAGCCGTGCCCGGCATGGCCGATCTGTACCGTCGCTGGCAAGCCGCGGGGGCGGCGTTTCATTACGTGTCGCGCAGTCCTTGGCAACTGTATACGCCGCTGGCGGAATTCGTGTTGGACCACGGCTTTCCGGCCGGCACGTTCCACATGCGCAACTTTCGCTGGAAGAATGCCAGCACGCTGGAATCGGATAAGGATGGATCGAAGAAGCTGGCCGTGAT
This sequence comes from Pirellulales bacterium, assembly GCA_035546535.1. Taxonomy (NCBI): domain Bacteria; kingdom Pseudomonadati; phylum Planctomycetota; class Planctomycetia; order Pirellulales; species Pirellulales bacterium. Next base: position 8,381 of record DASZWQ010000210.1, read on the forward strand.
CGCGGAAATCTTCGCCAATCTGCCCCAGCGGCGATTCATCTGCGTGGGCGATTCCGGCGAGCACGACCCGGAGGTGTATGCCGAGCTGGCGCGGCGTCATCCGCAACAGGTTGCGCGGATCGTTATTCGTTGCGTGGCGGGGGAAGAGCGGCGCAGCGCGCGATTGTTGCGCACCTTCGCGGGTTTGCCGGAAACGATGTGGCAGGCGTTCGTCGAGCCGGATGAGCTGCCGAGCGAGATTGTTTGATAGATGCTTCCGTGGTCGTAGACCCCGGGCTACTGGCTTTGCCGTTTGCCCGCCGATGCACGTCCTATATTTGAGCGGCGGACCCGCGGCTTTTATAAGATAGTGACCATGAACCACGGTATCACCTGCACGCATCGGCTCGTCTTGCCGGCCGATACGAATCATCACGACACGCTGTACGCGGGCTCCCTCTTGCGCATGGCGCTCGAGGCGGCATATGTCACCGCCTTCCGCACGATCGGTGACGGGGCGAACTTTCTGCTGCGGCGTGTCTTGAGCGTCGAGTGCTACCGGCCCGTGCCGGTCGGCACGATGGTCGAGCTGCAGGGAACGGTGCTGCACCTGACGCGCGCGTACCTGGTGGTCGGCGTCATTGGCTCACCATTGCCAGGAGAGGAGGGCCCGTGGATGGATGCGCTGATGGGCTTTGTGCAAGTCGATGACGCGGGCCAGCCTGCCCCGCTGCCGATCGAATCGATCGCCGCGCCCGCGGCCGACGAGCGCTGGCAAGACTTGCGCGAGCGGATGGAAAAGCTGTTGCGGATGAGGAATAGTGGTCAGTAGTCGGTAGTCAGTAGGCAGAGGGCAGAGGGCAGTGGGCAGTAGCGGTAGTGGGTAGCGCGGAAGTAGTCGATGCGCTAATTCCCCTCCCTTTCAGGGAGGGGTCAGGGGAGGGTCTCGGTTGTCCGCCGCCGTCACGCGTTACTTCCGAGGCACCTTCAAACTTCGCTGATCGATTCACCCCTCACCCTGCCCTCTCCCCCCCTCTCCCCCGAAGGGAGAGGGATGAGGCAGAGGGCAGTAGCGGTAGTGGGTAGCGTGGAAGTAGTCGATGCGCTAATTCCCCTCCCTTTCAGGGAGGGGTCAGGGGAGGGTCGCGGTTGTCCGCCGCCGTCACGCGTTACTTCCGAGGCACCTTCAAACTTCACTGATCGATTCACCCCTCACCCCGGCCCTCTCCCAATAGTGTTCGGTTCAAGATTTGCTACGGGGGTTTCGCTGTGGCGTGATGTTTGGCGATAGCTTGCTCAAGTTCGTCGAGTGTGGCCCAGCCGCTGAGGTAGTGGCAGAGCATTTCGT